>CAYWUR010000031.1:0-11481 GCA_964460745.1 uncultured Desulfobulbia bacterium
TGCTGATGGTATAGACGCCTTGCAGGTCTGCCCCGGCAATGGGAAGCCGGTTCGGGCTGCTGCCGGTGGCGAGAACCAGTTTGTCATAAGGCACGGTCTTTTTTTCGCCTGTCCTCACGTCGGCGGTCAGTACGGTTTTGGCCTGCCGGTCGATGGCCAGCGCTTTCGTGTAAGAAAGGACCGTAACCCCCTTGGCTTTCTGAAAAAAAACTTCATCCCGGAGGACGTGAAAGCTTGTGGAGCGGAGTTCCTTTTCGTCCGAGACGTCACCGGAAACAAAGTAGGGAATGCCGCAGCCGCCGTATGAAATGAGATTGTCCTGTTCGATTATGGTAACATGCGCTTCCGGCATGAGCCGCTTGAGACGGCAGGCGGTTTTAGGGCCGGCCGCCACGCCGCCGATGATTACAAATTTTTTGTTCATTGTTTATGTTCCTCAGTTGTTATTCGTTGTGTTTCATCCGTGCATTTGCTGCTCTCAGCAAGATATTTACATATTTAGTAGCACGCCCGACTCGACGTTTCAAGATATAATGCCGTTGGATGCCATGGCTGGCGGTTGTTTGTACGGGCTAACATATCCTTGGCAACTGCTCCCCAATCGGCATGTCTACAATGCGGCTTGTGCCCAGACGAGTCTCCATGACCACCATGCCGGGAAATTCATCAACCGCCTCTCCCAGTATCACCGCTCGTTTCCCGAGAGGGTGCGCCCGCATCGCCGCCAGGATTTCGACCGCTTTTTCAGGCGGTGTCACCGCAATCATCTTGCCTTCGTTTGCCACATAAAGCGGGTCGATTCCTAAAACTTCACAGGCGCCTTGCACCTCCGGCAGAACAGGCAGGGCTTCTTCATAAATTTTTATGCCGATTCGGGATGATTTGGCAAATTCATTAAGGGTTGTTGCCACGCCCCCCCTGGTAGGGTCGCGCATGGCGTGGATGTCAGGGCACACATGCAGGATGTTTTTAACCAGATTGTTTAACGCGGCCGTATCGCTTTTTATCCGGCTTTGAAAGGAAAGATTTTCCCGGCTGGTCATGATGGCCATGCCATGTTCGGCAATGGAACCGGATAGTATGATTTTGTCTCCCGGCCTAATATTACCGGCGGAGACGTTTGTCCCTTCCGGGACCATGCCGAGGCCGGTTGTGGTGATAAACAGCTTATCGCAATTCCCACGGTTTACGACTTTGGTATCGCCGGTTACCACATATATGCCGGCTGCCGCGCCGGCCTGTTCCATTGCCGTCAGAATAAGATGAAGGTCCGCCAGGGGAAAGCCCTCTTCAATGATAAAGGCCGCGCTTAGATATAAAGGCCTGGCGCCGCTCATGCAGACGTCGTTCACTGTGCCGTTTATTGCCAGGTCGCCGATATTACCGCCCGGAAAGAAAATCGGGGCCACCACGAATGAATCCGTGGTGAATGCCAGCCGGCCTGGCGGGCAATCCAGCACGGCCTGATCTTCCAGCTTGTTAAGAATGTCGTTGTCGAAACGGGGCAGAAACAGTTTTTCGATAAGCTCCGCTGATAATCTGCCGCCGCTGCCATGCGCCATTTGTATGGTGTCGTGGGTCATGACGGGGAGCGGGCAGGACGGGGTGGAAAATTCATCGGCCATATATTGCAACTCCTCTTGGTTAATATTTAAAAAAATATATCAGCTACTCAATGACGATATCTGAAATAGGCGGCGCAGGCGCCTTCGTTGGAGACCATCGTCGCGCCCAACGGTTGGAGTGGTGTGCATTTTTCACCAAAGGCGGGGCATTCGTATGGTTTTTTCAGGCCTTGCAGGATATCGCCGCTTAAACAGATATCCGGCTCCAGCGGTTGTATATCATTGAGTTGAAATTTTTTCACCGCATCAAAACGCGTGAAGGCGGCGCGTATTTTTAAACCACTGCCGGGAAGTTCGCCAATGCCGCGCCATTGGCGATCCGTTATTTCAAAAACCCTGTCCATCATCTCCCGGGCCGGTCGGTTGCCCTGCCGCCGTACCACGCGGGCATATTGGTTTTCGACTTGATGACGTCCTTCCTCCAACTGCCGAACCACCATGAGAATCCCTTCCAGGATATCAAGGGGTTCAAAACCTGTCGGCACGATAGGAACCTTATATTTCGCCGCAATAGGTTCGTATTCTTCCCATCCCATGACCGCGCAGACATGACCGGCGGCAAGATAACCCTGCACCCGGTTAGCCGGAGAGGAGAGAAGCGCCGCCATGGCCGGCGGCACCAGGACATGGCTTACCAACTCACTGAAATTGGCCAAACCTTCCCGTGATGCCTGTAGAATAGCCATGGCGTTGCCGGGTGCCGTAGTTTCAAAACCGACCGCAAAAAACACCACTTCCCGCTCTGGATTATCCCTGGCAATTTTAACCGCTTCGAGAGGAGAATAAACTATCCGGACATCGCCCCCCGCCGATCGGACCATAAACAAATCCTTGCTGCTGCCGGGGACGCGCAACATATCTCCGAAACTACAGAAAATAATTTCCGGCCGCCCGGCAATTTCGATCGCCTTATCGATCATCTCCTGCGGGGTTACGCATACCGGGCAACCAGGACCGTGGACCAGCTCAATCTCTTTCGGCAGAATCTGGTCTATGCCGTTTTTGACAATAGCGTGGGTCTGCCCGCCGCAAATTTCCATGATAACCCAGGGACGGCTGACGATATTTTTGATCTCGGTCGCTATCCTTTTTGCTATGGCTGGATTTCTGTATTCATCAAGATATTTCATCGGGATAGCTGTTTATGCCCCTGCGTTATTTTTGAGTCGGCGAATAGTTGCCAGAAATTTTTCATAGTCTTCATCGTTGCCGTAAGCCGCCGCATGAAGCATCTCTTCCCACGCCTCGTAACTTTTGACAGCTTCAGCCTCGTTGATGATCGACAGACCAAAGCCGGCGTGTACCACGGTGTATTGGCCGACTTCGATGTCCGGTATATATTCGAGGCAGACCTTGTTTGTCGTGCCGCCGTAATCAATGCTGCCCATTTTAAGGCCGGCCTCTTCAAAAATTTCAACTACTTTTCCCGGTACCGCTAAACACATAAAGCCTCCGAAAGCATTATTTCCTGAAACATGAAAGCGCCCCCATCCCGTAAGTGACCACAGGGTGCGGAGATGGTCGCAAGCAGAGCAATCTTGCACTGAAACATCAAACGGCTCTACGCTCCCCCCGTCCCGTAAGTGACCACAGGGCACGGAGATGGCCGCAAGCAGAATGCTTGACTATACTAAGGGTATGTCAAACATTCTGCTTGCGGCCAGATTCGTGCCCTGTGGTCACTTACGAAGAAGTGGCGGCCGATTACCGCTTGCCCAAAGGAAAGGCCGCCATCATTGCCTGGGACCTGCGCGTGGGTGGCCACGGTAAAGCCGGCTTCTGTCAAGGCGGAGAGCAGGCCCGTAAACAGCAGATGGTTTTGAAAAACCCCGCCGCTGAGCGCCACGGTCCGGATGCCGGTATCCTGTCTCGCCTGTCGCGCGGTTTCCGTAAACAGGTATATCAAAGTCTGATGAAAGCGTTGACTGATCAGAAAAAGCGACATGCCTTTGCGAACATCGTTGACTACTGATTTAACGAGATCGCGGACCGGCAATTGCAGGCAGCCGTTAACCTGCGATAAGCCGCAGGGATAGGGACGGCCGTATTTTCCCCCGGCGGCCCGCATCAATTCAATGGCCGCCTGCGCCTCGTATTGTATGATTTGCCTGCCGCCGCTGATGGCGGCGACAGCGTCGAACAGCCGGCCGCAGCTGCTGGTTATGGGCGAATTGACGCCTTTGGCGACCATTTCGGCAATAGGCGCAATATCGTGCCGCGTCAGAAACGGCAAATCCGGTAGTTGTCCGTCGTAGGTCATATATAGATAACCGACCGCCGTCCGCCAGGGCGCCGCGACGGCCGCATCTCCTCCCGGCAGAGGCATGGGTTCAAAATGGGCGTAGCGCTCAAAATGGCGGTAATCACCGATCAGGACTTCGCCGCCCCATATTGTTCCGTCGGCGCCATAGCCGGCGCCGTCCATTATAAAGCCGATCGCGGGACCGTCTATACGATTTTCCGCCAGACAACCGGCCAGATGGGCATGATGGTGCTGAACAGCCAGTGTGGGCGTTTCTTTCTGCTCCCGGCTCCATATAGTGGATAAATAACCGGGATGAAGATCGTGAACGATTAATTCCGGCTCGGTCTCAAAAAAACGTTTAAGGTGTTCTATTGTTTGCCGGAAAAAAATATAGGCGGTTGGATTTTTTAAATCCCCGAGATGCTGACTTATAAAGGCCTGATCGTTTTTAAGAAGGCAAACCGTATTTTTCAGTTCGCCGCCGGTGGCCAGGAGGGGCGGGCCATCTATATTCATGGCAAGCGACCGCGGCGTATAGCCGCGGCTTCGGCGGATGGAGCGCATTTTGCCGGTTAGATGTATGACAATGGAATCATCACTGCGCAGATAAATATCGCGGTTGTGCATCAGAAAGTAATCGGCTATGCCGCCCAGCCGCTCGAAGGCCTCCTCATTTCTGAAACAGATAGGTTCTTCACTGAAATTGCCGCTTGTCATTACTAATGCGTCAGAGTCGGCGTTAAACAACAGATGATGCAGCGGCGAGGAAGGAAGCATTATGCCGAACAGTTCGTTACGCGGGGCAATCGCCGCACACAGACCGTGGCCTGTTCTTTTTCTTGCCAGAATTATCGGGGCCTGGGGTGAGCTGAGAATTTGTATTTCATCATCGTTCAGTTCGCAGAGACGTTGAGCGGTTTTCAAGTTGGACACCATTACGGCAAACGGTTTTCCTTTGCGTCCTTTCCGATGGCGCAATCTTTTTACGGCATTGTCGCTGGCGGCATCAACCGCCAGATGAAATCCGCCGACGCCCTTGATGGCGACAATTTTTTCTTTCTGTAGAAATCCGACGGCCCGCCGGACCGCTTCATCGGCTTTGGCGATTATTGTCCGATCTGGAGTATATAGGGTCACCAGCGGCCCGCAGATCGGACAACAATTAGGTTGGGCGTGAAAACGTCGGTTGCCGGGGTCGTTGTATTCCGCCCGGCAATCCTTGCACATGATAAAATGACGCATGGAAGTGGCTGATCGGTCATAAGGAATATTTTTAATTATGGTATAGCGGGGACCGCAATTTGTACAGTTGATGAAAGGGTATTTATAGCGGCGGTCGGCGGGATCGAAAAGCTCTGCCAGGCAGGCGTTGCAGACCGTGATATCGGGCGGGATCCGGGTGGAAACATGGCGGTGTGAATTCGAGGCATGGATACAAAAAGTTTCATCCGAGACAGGGGGGATCGGCCGGTATGTTATCTCCGAAACAACGGCCAGGGGAGGCGCCTGTTGCCGCAGATCGCGCAGAAAAGCGGCCAGTGAGTCTGTAGCGCCTTCCGCCTCGATTTCAACACCGTCGGCGGCGTTGGCGACAAAACCGGTGAGTCGGCGCCGGCGGGCCAAGTTATAGACAAAAGGCCGGAAACCGACGCCCTGCACAATACCGTTAATGTGGACTGCATGCCGCATAACATTTTTTGACACTTTAGCTGTCCCTAAAACTGCTATAAATCCCGGGCGCCGAATCAGACATTCGCGCATTCTTCCGCCAGGCGACGGCGCAGCCAGTCGAGCCATGGCTTAAGGCCGGCGCCGGTGGTGGCGGAAATCTCAAAGAAGACCAGCTTACTGTTTATCCGCCGGGCATATTCTTTACAGCGGGCCGTGTCAAAATCCACATATGGCAACAAATCCGTTTTATTAATCAGACAGACATCGGCGGCCTGAAACATATTCGGGTATTTCCGGGGCTTATCGTCCCCTTCCGTAACACTGATAATAACAACCTTGTGATGTTCGCCCAGATCAAAAAGGGCGGGGCAGACCAGATTGCCGACGTTTTCGATAAACAGCAGGGAGTTGTGCCGCAGGTCAAATTGCTTTACTGCCCGTTGAATCATGCCGGCATCCAGATGGCAGCCGGCGCCGGTGTTGATCTGGATGGCCGGCGCTCCCGTTGCCTCGATCCGTTCCGCATCCCGCCTGGTTTGTTGATCTCCTTCGATCACGGCGATCGGCATATCGTTAAGGGCGGGGATGATTTTTTCCAGCATGGTTGTTTTGCCGGAACCGGGTGAACTCAACAGATTCAATGCCAGAATATTTTTCGAGGCCAGATATTTTCTGTTATCCAGAGCCAGCAGATTGTTTGTTTCAAGAAGATCGCGGGCAACCTGCAAGGTGCGTCCCCGGCCGGTATTTTCATTAGGGGCGGGGCTATGTTCATGGCCATGATAATGGTGGTGACTACTTGCCGTCTCCGTTGTTTGCGGGCAGCCGCATGAATCGCACATGATTATATTATTCCTCGTCATCGATGGTAACGGCTGTGATCCTTAAGTCATCACCCTTGGTGATATGTAGCAGATATTGCCCGCATTGCGGACATTGGCTTGCAAAAGAATAAACCTGCAAAACTATATCGCAGGCCAGACATTTTCCTTGGGCGGGGATGGTGTTTATCTTGAGGCGAGCCCCCTCCGCCAGGGTATTTCTGGAAGCCGCCGCAAAACAGAACTCCAATGCCTCACTCATCACGCCGGCCAGGGCGCCGACCTCCAGTTCGATCAGACTGATTCGGCGGGCGTTTTCGGCCCGTGCCGTGCTGGAAGCAAGTTCTATCATGTTCATTGCCAGCGACATTTCATGCATGAATTAGAATATAACTATTCAGCAAAATTATACCTCGGCCTCGACAAAAAGCGGCAGATATTTCGCCGCTAATTTAAAAAGAAAGATACCCAGGCAGACAACTCCGAGGCTTATTATAAACTCCATGGCGGATGGAAAATAGGCGGCCCCTTTTGTCGTTGTATATTGCTGCATGCTGAAAATACTGACATTCAACCGGTTTATCAGCACGCCGACAATCACCAGAATATTAACGGAAAGAATACCGTTTGTTTTTGTTCTTATTGAACTGGAGGCCAGCATACAAAGGGGAATGATCACGCCGATTGTCATTTCCAGGAGATACATATTAGCTGCCAGACCGCCGCTGAAGGCGGTTGTCAGACCGGCGCCGGTAACAAGAAAATATAACTTGAGAACAAAATACAGAATAAGGACGACGAATGTCCCGCGGGCCAGGCCAAAGAAAATTTCCTTATCTATTTTATGATTAAAGGCCCTGGCGCTTAACATCGTTTCCGTACTCACCATGCAGAGGCCCATGGCCACGGATGAAACCAGAAAAAGATAGGGCAGCGCCTTATTGAACCATAGAGGAGACATCTTCGAAGGCACAATCAAAAAAACCGCCCCCAGTGACGCCTGGTGCAGGGTGGAGAGCATGACGCCGAATATCACCGCGCCCAGGAGTATTTTATTTACGGCTTTCAGGGCTCTTTGCATTTTTAACTTCTCAAAGAGCATGGGAGAAGATTCAATGGCCAGGGTGGTAGTGTAGAGAATAACATGGATGGCGACCACCCACATGACCGAATGGATTTGCCACATGACGGCGGGTTGCCAGAGACGAAAGGGGTGGCCGATGTCGAGAAAGAGAGCCGCTACCGCCATGAGGTAACCCAGAAAGGCGGTGAGGATCGCCGGTCGGCCGATGGGCTTGTATTTCTTCCAATTGAGAAGGTAAACGGCGCCGGCGATTATAAAACCGCCGGCGGCCATGGCCACACCGCCCAAGACATCAAAGCCCAGCCAGAACCCCCATGGATAAAAGTCGGACATGCTGGTTACCGCACCCAGCCCCGTAGTGATTCGATAGTAAGCAACAGCGACACTGACGGTGATAATAAGAAGCAGACCCGCCGTTTTCGTTGTCCACATTCTGATATCATGTCCGGCTGCCATTTATGTTCCTCCCTGATTTTTATTGGTCCGTTGGCTCCAACCTGCTTGCCGAACAACCGTAACGCCACATACCGTCGGGCGGAGCCGCCGCAATGGCTCCTTTTGGCAGAGGGACAGGTCTATGACCAAGTTGCCGCAGCTCGTTGATAACCCTGGAAAGCAATTCCTCAAAAGCGGCGCTTACCTCTTTCGAGAGAGTGCAGCCCGTATCAAGGCTCTTAGGCTCAACACCGAACAGCACCAGATTGGCCGGCATTTCGCCGTTGAGCCTGGCGGCGGCAAGTACGTCGGACAGGCCAAGCTGATGGGGTGAAATTCTGGTCACAAAGGCACTGGGCACGGCCGCCCCCGCCAGCCGGATGACGGCGCCCGGTGAGTGGCCGCTTTTTAAGGCGTCGATTATGATGAGATGAGTTTTGTCGCGTATGTAGGTGAGCAGCTCAAACCCGGCCGTGCCGCCGTCGAGAAGTTCGACATCGGCCGGCATACGGTATCTTTTTTGCAGTTCGGCAACCGCCATAACGCCAACTCCTTCGTCGCTGAGCAGAACATTACCGATACCCAGCACAAGTATGCTCATCTTTCCCACTACAGCACCTTGACACGGGTAATTTCATTATGCCGGCTGTCAACGAGATGAACGGCGCAGGCCAGGCACGGATCAAAAGAGTGGATGTTTCGTAATACTTCAAGAGGCTTCTCCGGATCAATAACGGGTGTGCCGATAAGGGCGGCCTCGTAGGGACCAAGCGCATCATTGTCATTGCGCGGCCCCGCATTCCAGGTGGACGGCACCACTGCCTGATAATTTTTTATCGTCCCGTTTTCAATGACGATCCAGTGGGAAAGACAGCCCCGCGGCGCCTCGTGAAAACCAAAGCCCCGTTGTTCGCCCTTTGGAAAAACGGGCTGGTTAAAGGTGGTCATGTCTCCTGAGGCAATGTTGTCCATAAGGGCCTGCCACTGCTCTTGCAGAGTGTCATAGAGGATGGCGCACCGCACGGCCCGGGCGGCAATCCGACCGACAACTGAATGCAGGGCGTTTATTCCTACCTTGCCGCCGGCCAGGGAACTGACTGTTGCCAAGGTCTGATCCACATATTTCCTGGCAGCCTGATGTCCGGCCGCATACATGCAGAGTACGTTTGCCAGAGGACCTACCTGAGCCGGTTGTCCTTTAAAAGTAGGAGATTTAACCCAAGAATACTTGCCGTTATCCTGGTAATCCGTATAGTTGGGAACGGTTTCCTCCTCATAGGGGTGTTTTGTCCAGTCGCCCTCATACCAGGAATGCTTGATGGATTCCTTGACATTACTTTCAAAAAAATCGTCATCATAGCTGCGGATGGGTTGAAATTTGCCGATGTCGCCGGCCGGGATATAGCCGCCCGGCAGCGCAAAGGTTGTTCCTCTGGTGTCCATCGGCATATCGGGAACCGACAGGTAGTTGGTGACGCCGGCGCCATATTGGGTCCAGTCCGCATAGAAGGCGCCGATCGCCGCTACATCGACCAGCAGAACATTTTTGACAAAGTCGCCCACCTCGTCGATCAGGGTTTTTATGTAAAAAAGCCGTTCCATGGTGAGTGTTGCCGGGCTTTCGGGATTTATGGGGTTTGCGACCCCGCCGACGGCCAGGTTCTGGATATGCGGCGTTTTGCTACCGAGAATACTTACCACCATGTTGATTTTTCTTTGATATTCAAGGGCCTGTAGGTAATGGGTGGCAGCCAGAAGATTAACTTCCGGCTCGAGTTTCATAGCGGGATGTCCCCAGTAACCGCTGCTGTATATTCCCATCTGTCCGGAATCAACCAGGGCCTGGAGTTTGTCCTGCACGCCCTTGATTTCGCTGACACTGTTGCGTTCCCAGCTGGAAAGGCTCTGGCCGAGTTTGGCCGTGGCCCCGGCATCGGCCCGCAGGGCCGAGACAATGTCCACCCAGTCCAGAGCGCATAAATGATAAAAATGGACTATATGGTCATGAGTGGCATGCGCCCCCATAATCATGTTTCTGATATACTGGGCATTGAGCGGCACTTCCAGACCAAGGGCATTTTCAACCGAACGCACTGAGACCAGTGCGTGTACCGAAGTTCATACCCCGCAGATTCTCTGCGTGAAAATCCAGGCCTCCCGGGGGTCGCGGCCTTTAAGAATTATTTCGAACCCGCGCCACATCTGGCCGGAGGACCAGGCGTTCGTGACTTTTCCTCCCTCAATTTCGCAGTCGATTCGCAGATGGCCTTCTATCCTCGTAATAGGGTCGATTACAATTCGTTTTGCCATATATCGTCTCCTTTATTTGTTTGCCCTATTTGCTTCGTAACAATTCACCAGAGGCGCCGATCTTGTGTAATCTCTTACTTTGCTTCCTTGTCCGTGCCTCCGGCATCATCTTTGCGTCTGGTGAGATAATAACTCGCTGTGCCGGCAAGCAGGAGGGCCGCGATAAGCGGCGGAATATGGGTAATATAATTCCAGGTAAGATCAGCATAAACCTCATCGGTAATTTCGGGGTTAAAGCCAAGCATGTCGAAGGGGACGCCGGCCATAAGCATATACTGAGTGCCGCCGGCCTCATGCATGCCGTAGATCTGCTTCATATATCTGGATACCGGCCGCACCAGCTTCCGGGATGAATTTACGGTCTGGACCGGAAAGGCGTATTCGCTGCCGGCGGCAAGATTAAGGCGCTGCCGGGCCTCCCGCCGCAGATCCGTGACTTTGCCGAAGATGGAAGCGCCCGTTGGGCAGAATTCACAGCAGGCGGCGTATTTCCCTTCGGCATACCGGTGCTGGCAGAGTTGGCATTTTCTGATCTGCGGCGCGGCGTTTTCCCATTCAAATCGCGGGATCTGGAAAGGACAGGCAATCTGGCAGTAACGGCAGCCGATGCACCTGTCTTTATCATAGTAGACAACACCGGTAACAGGATTTTTTTGCAGGGCGGCGACCGGGCAGACCGAAACACAGGCTGGATCAAGACAATGCAGGCAGTGCTGCTTTATAAAGGAATAACCGTTGACAGCTTCATCCTTGTTAAGTCCGCTGCCGTTTTTATAAACTTTTATAATGCTGAGAGTTTTGGCGGAAAGATCCCGCGGCGCATCCCATATTCTCCCATGGCCATCAAACTCGTAGGGTATTGCGCCGTCTTCATTGGCAAGGGCGCCATCTGCCGTACTGTTGTATTTTTTGCAGTTGACCATGCATGATTTGCATCCTATGCAGAGGGTAGCGTCATAGAGGATTCCCACCGCTTCGGGCGGCAGCCGCCTGGTCTGTGCGGCAAAAACCGATTGGACACGCGAGGTGAGAAAGAAGCCGCTCCCCGCGGTTATCTTCAGAAATTCTCTTCTGTTGATTCCCATGGCTCATGTCTCCTCTTCTGCCTCATGTTCAGATTTTTTGCCGAGATTCAACCCTACGGCCACGGCGCCGGCGCCGATCGCCGCGCCGGTCACCGCGGCCGCCAAGGCGGATGCGCCGGCGCCTTTCTCCGGCGTGGCGGATACAAACATGGCAGGGGGCGTCACATACAGAGGCCGGGCCGGAGAATGAAGCGGCGCCGTGAAT
>CAYWUR010000032.1:0-11437 GCA_964460745.1 uncultured Desulfobulbia bacterium
TATTTTGATAACGGCGATCCTTATCCGCACATGTGCAAAAAAACGGCGCACCTGCTGGCGGAATCGCTGGGGTTGAAAAAGGAAGAATGGGCTGTGGCCTTCCAGTCCCGTTTTGGCCGGGAGCCGTGGGTAAAGCCCTATACGGATGAAACCCTGAAAAAATGGGGCGCCGATGGTATAGAATGCGTGGCGGTGATATGTCCGGGTTTTTCAGCCGATTGTCTGGAAACACTGGAGGAAATCGGGGTGGAAAATCGTGATTATTTCATAAAAGCCGGCGGCCGAGAGTTGCATTATATCCCGGCCCTAAACAGCGATGAAGCACATATCAAGGCCCTGGCCGAAATTGCCGGCGCGCATCTATAGGGTCCTTCAAAATATCTAGAGTTGCTGTGAGCATGGCATGTCAACCTCCTGCGCCCCCAGTTGAAAAATGTTGGAAACCGGTCTTTGCCTATCTGCCACCTTCAATCTTTGTGTAAAGACTCATGGGAGACTTTCATGAGGCCTAACATGGATGTCCCCGGAATCGGTCCGCAATTTTTATGGTTCGACAAACTATGAGACAGCAGTGTAGGAAAATAAATAAGCCGGCGGCATGTTGACCTTTTTACGGATTGTGCCGTCCTGCTGTTCGACAGCATGTCCCATTACCCGGACTCTGCCGCCATCCTTTGGGAGCAGCCCAAGCAGGATGCGCAAAGTTGTTGTTTTTCCAGAACCGTTTGGCCCCAGAAAACCATATATATCCCCCTGTTCAACCGATAACGACAGGTCGCGAAGCACTTCTTTCCCCTGAAATATCTTCTGTAGGTTTTCCACTTCAATGATATTCATGTCTTGATACCGGTCTGTTACATAATTCATTTCTTTTTCCGGCGAATAGAATGCTCGCCGGAAAAAGAAAATCTCAGGAAAGGAGAATGATCAGTTCAATCTTTATCCTCATGCTCATCATTTTTGTCCTGATTCTCGTCATTGTCATTGCCATCCGGAGTATCTTTTTCCACCAGGAGAATGTCGCCGTTACCGGCATCAATCTTTACATCTGTAACCGTTTTATCCGGAGCGACAACCTCTATACCGTAGACAAGAAAACCATTTTCCTCTTCAAGCTCAATTTTTAAGACCTCCCCCTGAACATTAGCCATGGCAACATCTTTAGCCTGCTCCAGAGTAATCTGGGCCAGGCCGGGATATGCGGCCTCTTCCTGTTGAACTCTGATGCTCCCATTCTGCACCTCCTTACCGTTGTCAGCGGCAAAGGACATGCCGGCCTGGACGATGGACGCAAGAGCAATAGCCGTGATAAACGTGGTTGCCATCTTACAGATTGTTGCAGTTTTTTTCTTCATGTGTATTACCTCCAGCATGTAGTTGTATAAGCTCACTATTGAGCGGACTATGAACAGAAAAACATCACGTTTATCTGTTTCTTTACAAATGAATATAATCAGCCCACATGAAGGCAGAATGAAGATCAACAAAAAATGAGAAAATATTTAAAAATAAATCTTATTGAATTTCTTGGACGGAATCAAATCACGTTCCATCCTGTTTAAAAGACAGGCTATGAAGAGCAGACTAAAGCTATCCTGACCGCAATGGCCTGCTGAGCACCAGAGTACCATCAGTCTCGTGTGGTTATAGTTACCTGGTCTTTTTTGGTTACGGTAAGAAAAAGCACTAAACCAAAAATAATGGTCACGAACAAAGCGCTGGTGCTAACTGTACCCAAGCCGATTCCATTCTCAGCTACAGGTTTGGATAACAGGTCTCCCATAGATGCTCCCAGTGGACGTGTAAGGATATACGCCAGCCAGAAAGCTAAAACGGAATTCATCTTTAAGAAGTAATAGGCCATGGTGACGGCCACGATACCGGCAGCAAATATTATACCTGCAGTGCCATAACCAAGACCACTCCTCTCGGAAAGAAGGTCACCTGTAGCGGTACCCAATGCAAAAGTAAACAGAATGGCCAACCAATAGAAAACTTCTCGTTTGAATGTAAAAATACTGTGAATGGAAAGGCTTTTTTCGCTCATGTACCAAGCCAGGAAGGTCAGGGCCAATGCTATTGAGAATGCAATAGTCGTTGTTTCCAAACTAACTCCCATATTATCAACCAGATTATCGGTTATCAGCGTGCCGACAATGCTGATCAATACGACGGCCAGCCAATACATCCATGGTACATATCGTTTTGTCCTGAACTGAATAACGAGGGAGATCACTAAAAGGCCGCTCACTATGTATGAGGTAACAGTGAGGCCGAAATTGAGATTAACTGCCAGGAAATCCGCCGCAGTTTCACCAACAGTTGTTGCCAGTACCTTGATAACCCAAAAATAGAACGTAACTTCCGGCACCTTATTCAACATTTGTTTAAAATCGGAGTTTGCTACCTGTGTTTTCATATTCATTGCCTCCAACAATTTGTTAATCTTGCTCACACGACCAATGAGCTGCTTATAAACAAAAAATATTACATTCTCTGTTCCTTTCACGGATGAATATAGTCCATCTATATGAAGACCAAATGAAGGTCGTGGGAAAAACAAGAAAAAAAGGTGCAAAAAAATCGGAAAGAAATGGCTGCCAGCGGTAGTATTCATCATGACCGGCAATCAGTACAGCCTTGCCCCTATGCTTTTGGATAAAAACACCGGCCTGTTTCGGGCATGACGCCTGAGCATGCACCGGAGGTATTCATTTCCTGCCGCTGCACACAATCTGCACAGTTTCTTCATGAAACGATGGTACGGTAGCGTGGGAAAAAATATTACAGGTATTTCCCACTCATCCTGGCCGGCCTTACCAGGTATTGCAGTTATCTGCTGCGGTGTCCGGCTGATCAACAGAACTACATAGGAGAACACCATGCGAATACTCATTGTCGACGATGAACCCGAACTGGTGGAACAGATTCGGCAGGCCCTGGCAAAACAAAAATATACCGTTAATACTGCCTCTGACGGTGAAGAGGCCCTGAACAGGATCTATGTCGACCCTTATGACCTTATCCTGCTTGATATCATGTTGCCTAAAAAAGACGGCTTCGGCGTCCTGCTTGAGTTACGGAATGAAAAAAAGCCAACCCCGGTATTGATGCTGACTGCCAAGGGGGGGGTTGAGGACAGGATAAAAGGGCTTGATCTCGGCGCAGACGACTATTTGACCAAACCCTTTTCCATGGAGGAGTTGCTGGCACGCATCCGTGCTCTATTAAGGCGTAGCAACGCTATCGTTTCACCGGTATTGAATATCTCTGATATTACCTTAAATACTGCAAGCAGAGAGGTCTGCAAAAATGATCAACCTCTTGAACTCACGCCAAAAGAATTTTCTATCCTCGAATTTCTTCTGTACAATAAGAACCGGGCTGTATCACGATATACCATGGCTGAACATATCTGGGGGGACGAGTTTGATCCGGTGACCATGTCCAACAGCATAGACGTGCATATTAAAAATCTGCGTAAAAAAATTAACAATGGCAAAGGAAAAGTTATTCGTACGGTACGGGGTGTGGGTTATATGATTAAGGATGAGGGTGAATGAAAATTCGCAATAGAATTACACTTTGGATAACCGGTGCAGGCTTGTTGGCCGGTCTACTTTTCTCTGTTGTCATTTCTTATGAAATGATTGAACAACCCTATGAGTTATTGGACGGTGAGTTGGATAGCCAAGCCCATACATTGCTGGCAGATTTTACTCTACAAAAGGGCAATCTGGTGCCACAGGCAGACAGAGCTATGCTGGATTCTCTGGGAAAACTTTACTGGCTAAAAATTTTTAATAAAAAGCATGAAGTTGTCTACGCATCATCATTGTCGAAATTTGCAACCCTGCCGCTCAAGAAGAAATATGGCGGCTATAATGTCAGTGCGACTATTCCCCTAGAAGCCACCAATCTTGAACAGGATGACAGTAATGAAGTGACGTTTCGTGTCCGTGTTTTCTCAATTCCTCTCGGCGGTCAGGAATATCTCGTGCAAATTGCGCGTCCTATGGAAAAGCTTCAGGAAGAAATTTTTGACCTGGTTATTTCCATCACTGTTGGACTTATTCTTTTTACAGTCGCCTTGATTCTGCTCGGTTATTTTGCTGCCGGCAGGATTCTGAAACCCATTGCCGATATCAACACCCTGGCCAGGGAAATAAGTGATAAAACCCTGGATAAAAGAATTCCTCTCGGGAGCAATAAGGATGAACTGTATACGTTGTCCTTATCCCTGAACCAGATGTTTGACCGATTGCAGGACTCATTTAGGCTTCAGAAAGAATTCATCGCCAATGCCTCCCATGAACTGAAAACACCCCTTGCCATGCAGCGATTATTTTTTGATGAAGCGCTTCAACGGGATGATTTGCCTGGTGAGTTCCAGGCACGCCTAACCAGGCAGTCTCACATACTTTTTCGCATGGATAGGCTGGTAAAAAACCTGCTCGACCTGTCGGCTCTGGAGCTTAAAAAAACATGTACCTTAATGAATGTTGATTTGACTCGGCTTATTTCCACTGTTCTGTCCGAATTCGAAGAGATCATTCAAGCAGTAGAAATTCACCTGTCCGTTGATCTTGAAGATGCTGTTTCTTTGCCTGGTGACGAGGAGAAACTCCGGCGAATGTTTATCAACCTGATCGACAACACCATTAAGTATAATGCCAAGGAACACGGAGAAATCCGTGTAGTCCTGAAAAAGGAAACAGAGAGTATTTTGATAGAAGTTTATAATACCGGGCCAGGTATTCCGCAGAGTGAGTTGAGCAAGGTCTTTAACCAATTTTATCGGGTGGAAAAATCACGATCTACAGCTTTTGGTGGTTCCGGCCTCGGTCTGACCATTGTCAAACGAATCGTTGAACTTCATCATGGCCGAATTGAAATTGAAAGTGCATATGGCAAGTGGACTAAAATTCAAATTGTGTTGCCATTGACATCCCACAATTTGTCGTTATGAAAACAATCGACTGGATTTAAGGCTGACTCTTGTCAGCTCTATCCGTTGCCATGAACGGACTGGCCGACCGTTGGGTAGTAATGATTTTCTATCTCGGCTTGAAAAACAGACAGGCCGCATACTCAAACGACAGAAACCGGAACCGAAAAAGAAGAACCCATTAAAACCAGGCACGTACCCCGAAGACGACCTGAATATCATTGATATCCTTTCCCTCATCTTGGGCAAAATCAGCTGTTTCACCGTATAATCTAGTCCAGTTTAAACCGATATAAGGGGCAAATTCACGCCGAATTTCATATCGCAGGCGCAGGCCGGCATCAATATTTGACAGTCCTGAACCAATCTCAATGTCGGGATCGTTCTTACCATACAGATTAATCTCTACCTCAGGAACCAGGACAAGCTGTTGCGTCAGCATAATTTCATATTCAACCTGCAAGCGTGCCGAACTGCGACCGTTGTCACCAATGAACAGCGCGGCATCAATATCAAAAAAGTAAGGGGCCAGGCCTTTTATTCCAAGAGCCAGCCAGTCACGATCCGGGTTTGGACGGATATCCCGCCGCCAGCCAAGCTGCACATCCCAGAACGGTGCAATGGCACGGCTATACAAGGCCTGTATTTCCATTTCCTCAACCCGGCTGTCGACATATTCCCCATCACTCTTTAGCCATAGCTTATGGAGATCTTTACCTATCCAGCCCTCAGCTTCCCAAACCAAAGGGTCGCTGCCATTGTCGTTACGAAATTCGAGTTGATCAACGACCAGCATAGTCAATAATGGATCATCATTCATGCCGCCGGCCAAGGCTGTGTCTGGAACAAGAAGCGCCAATATCAGTAATGTTGTATTTACTTTCAAAGCCGGTCCCTCCTTAACTCACAACAACTTTACGGAACATTGCCAACATATGATAAAGCAAATGACAATGATAGGCCCAGCCCCCCATGGCATCGGCGGTTACCAGATAACTTATTTTGGCGCCGGGCTGGACAATCACCGTGTGCTTACGCGGGATGTGCAGGCCGTCTCCTGTTTCAAGGTCACTCCACATGCCATGCAGGTGCATGGGATGGTTCATCATCGTATCGTTGACAAAGGTAATGCGTAATCGTTCCCCGTATTTGAATTGCAAGGGCTCGGCATCAGCATACTTAACCCCGTTAATCGACCACATATAACGAGCCATATTACCGGTCAGATGCAGTTGTATCTCCCGTTCCGGATCTCGAGGGTCAGACGTGGAGTACAGGTTGCGCAGGTCTGCATAGCTAAGCACCCGCCGGCCGTTCCGGCGCAGCCCGACACCGGGATCATCCAGACGAAACTGCGGGCTTTGGACCCGGGCATCAACATGTGGGCCATACTCAGTGGCCCTGTGGATAATTTTTGCACTGCTTCCTTTACCAGCCGAATTGATCATGGCCATTCCATTGGCCATGCCGGTCATTTTTTGTGTACCGGAGCCCATGCCCTGCATTTTTGTTTTGGGAGCCATTGCGGCCATGCTTCCCATGCCGCCAGACATGGCACTCATATCCATCCCCATGTCCTGGAGACTTAAGATGGGATACGGATCAAATTCCGGTACTTCCGCGGTCAAGGCGTGATCAGGGGTCAAGGCGTGATCAGGGGTCAAGGTGCCGCGCGCATAACCGGTCCGGTCAAGAGCCTGGGCAAAAACACAGTAGGCCCGGTCATCTTTCGGGGCCACAACCACATCGTAGGTCTCCGCTACCCCAATACGAAATTCGTCAACCGTAACCGGCTCAACATTCTGACCATCAGCGGCAACCACAGTCATTTCAAGCCCTGGAATACGGACATCAAAAAAGCTCATCGCCGAACCGTTAATAATGCGCAAGCGAATCTTTTCTCCACGCTTAAAAAGCCCTGTCCATCCGTCGGCCGGGGTATGACCGTTCATCAGAAAAGTGTATGTGTAGCCGGTTACATCAGACAAGTCGCGATCGCTCATCCGCATTCGGTTCCACATACTTCTTGCCGCCCACGTTTTTGCAGGGCCTTTTTGTTGGATATCTTTTATCAGATCGCCAACTGTACGTTCGGCGAAGTTATAATAGCCGCTCATTTTTTTTAATTTAGCGTAAATATCAGCCGGATCTTCATCCGACCAGTCCGACAACATAACGACATAGTCCCGGTCGTAGCTGAATGGCTCGTTTTCAACAGGATCAATGATTAGCGGTCCATAAAGTCCGGTTTGTTCCAAAAAGCCCGAGTGGCTGTGATACCAGTAAGTGCCACTCTGTTTAACCTTAAACTGATAACGGAATGACTCACCGGGGTCGATTCCCTTGAAGCTGATCTCGGGGACACCGTCCATACCGGCTGGGACAATAATTCCGTGCCAATGGATGGAGGCGGATTCGGCAAGTTGATTGGTCACGTTGATGGTGACCTCCTCCCCCTGCCGCCAGCGCAGCGTCGGCCCTGGAACCATGCTGTTTACCGCCGTTGCTATCCGCTGCCTCCCTGTATAATTGACCGTTTGCGGAGCAATGGTCAGATCAAATTGCTTACCTCTTAACACGGGCTGATTTTTAAGAGAATCGGCAGAGGCCCACAAGCGGCCAGGTGATCCCCCAAGCCCAAGCAGGGCGCCTCCCGCAACCATCCCTTTCACAAAGCGGCGTCTATCAATCAGCATTGTTATCACCTCGTCTTAAAGTGCTGGTTTGGACTCTTTTTAAAGCAAATTGCGGGCGCAAAATTCGGGGATATCATAATTAATTGTTGGCTGTCGATGTGAATTCAAATTGCAAGAATACCATTGCAAACACCAAGAAGAAAGAATACAAACCAAAGAGGAGAAAATATAGCTCAAGGCACAATCAAGCAGGGTGCTCGCGGCATCATGGGACTCTTTGGAAAATAATCAACTGTCGTCTGGGATCCGCTCTTTCGGTGAGGTTATGGTGAGATAAATATGATCAATCGGCGGGATTTGACCGACATTTTCACGGCGGCCCTCCCCTTTACGACGGCCCGGCGGAAGAATACCGGCGGCTACGGCGCCACATCCCCTGAGTACCTGTAGGATATGCCTACGCTTATTTGTTCGCATGCCTTTATCTCGAACAAAAATCCTCATTTCTGGACAGACACTGCTTAGCCCTCGGTATATTTGTTACGAGTCCATCAATCTTCCAGTGTAATTGCCTCCGCCGGACAGGAATCAACCGCCTCTTCTATATCGCAACTTCCGCATTTGTCCGGGCCGATAACAACGGATTTGTCATCAACGAGCTGAAAAACCTCCGGGCAGATTTCCGTACATAACCCACAACCGATGCAGGCATCCTGATCAACAACCGGTGTCGCCATAGCGTTTCCTCCTTGTTGAGTTAAAACAAATTTGTTGTCATAGTCTATTTCATACTTCTGTGATAAACCACGCAAGACTTAATCATGTATTCAGCGTAACGATAAAATACAGACCAAGACCGAATATGACCATCGCGGCTAATTTCCTCATTACCATAACCACTTTCTGTCCGGTACGGCTGTGCAGTAACTCCATGGTGCGGGCGCTGAACATGCCGCAGATTACCAGGGGCAGGCAGTGGCCAACCCCGAAGAGTACCAGCATGGCAACGCCGGTCACTATTTCTTTCTGCAAGGTAATAATCCCCAGAATGGGGGCGATAAAACCGAAGGTGCAGGCCCCGGAAAGAAAGCCGTAGCCCAGGCCGAGAACAAAGGCGCCCAAGGAACCCTGTAGCTGAAAACGACTCAAGGCTTTACCGGTGGTGGAACACCGGGGCGGACGGAACAGGGTCCAGGCCACCCAGAGGAGCAGGAGGCCCACCGCCGCCTGCCACCAGGGACCGATATCGCCCAGCATTCTCCCGGCGGCGGCGCAGACCAGGCCCACAACCATGATGGTGATAAAAATACCAAGGGCAAAGAGGACGGCGTAGCGGGCCGCCTGTCTTGGGGCCGGAATAATCTTCTGGCCCGCCACATAGGCGATCAAAAGCGGGATTGATGCCATATGGCAGGGGCTTAACAAGACCGCCACCATGCCCCAGAGAAAGGAGGCCGGCAGAGCGGCGACAGAGCCTGCCTGCAGCCAGCCGGTGATTGTTATCAGAACTTGTTCCACAAATTTTTCCCCTTAACCCTGCCAAAGCCTTTACTGCCATCGATATATTTGTTACGAGTCCATCAATTGCCGTCAATCATTCTGCCTATACCGCCCAACACGGAGCCTTCGCCTTGCTGCCGACCGGTCCGAGACGGCGCGTTGGCGATAATCCTGTCGGCCATACGGGAAAAAGGCAGACTCTGCAGCCAAACCTTGCCGACACCGCGCAGAGTGGCCAGGAACAGCCCTTCACCACCCAACACCATGCTTTTTAAATTGCCGGCGCGGGCAATATCATAACTGACGGATGGTTGAAAGGCAACCAGGCAGCCGGTATCAAGCCGTAGTGTTTCGCCGTGCAGTTCCTTCTCGATAACCGTGCCGCCCGCATGGATAAATACCATGCCGTCCCCGCGCAGTTGCTCCAAAATAAAGCCCTCGCCGCCGAAGAAACCGGTTCCCATACGTCTGGTAAAGGCAATATCAAGCTGTGTTCCCAAGGCGGCGCAGAGAAAGGCATCCTTCTGGCATAGCAGTTCGCCGCCGATAAGCGACAAATCAACCGGAATGATTGCCCCGGGATAAGGCGCGGCAAAGGCCACATGCCCCTTGCCCATACCCCGGTTGGTAAAATGAGTCATAAATAACGATTCACCGCTGACAACCCGTTTGCCTGCCTGTAGAAGTTTACCGAAAAAACCGGCATTAGTCGCCGAACCATCTCCCATTCTGGCTTCAAAGCTGATCCCCTCTTCCATATAAGCCATGGCGCCGGCCTCGGCAACCACCGTCTCGCCGGGGTCAAGCTCCACTTCGACCAGCTGCATATCATGACCAATAATTTTGTAATCCACTTCGTGACACCGTTTTGACATATACACCTCCCTGACGTTAAAAACGCCATCGACTATTTACTATTTATCCCGGCCCGGCACGAAAAACGGCGCTACGCCCCTTCTCGTGCGCACTGCGTCATTGTTTTTTTACAAGCGTCACGGCATTTCCAGTACCGGGCATAATGGTGATTGCTTTAAAGCGTTCCTTCTGTTGCTTGACAAATCCGACGTGCCAGAAGCGTGAAACAGCACTGTTTGCCGGAAAGGTAAAAACCGCTCGACCGTCTTTGTCTGTTTGTATCAAAAAGCTGTCCCGGACCTCGGGATGTGAAGGCGAGACAAAATTACCCACCAGGACAATTTCTTTACCTGCAACGCCCTGTCTGTCTGCCGCGGCCAATTGCACCGTTATGCTTGTGCCTTCATCCGCAAGCCAAAGGGTATTCTTAACCCAGTAACGAATCAAGGCCCGGTCACCGGCCGGCACGACGATCGGCAAAACCGAGAGCTGCTCACGACCGCCACCCAGCCAAAGCAAAGACCTGAAAGCCATATCTTTCCAGTAAGAAACAGATTGGGGAGAATCATGGCTGTGAGCCGACAGGCGGCTGGTTTCATCATGTGCGGTATTGTGACCATGGTCATCGCCGGAGGCCTCGTTTACGCCATGGTTATCATGCGCCGCGCCATGGTCACCGCGCTCCTTATCCTCCCAAAACGGCATAGGTAATCCCCAGCGAAGCCGCACTCCCTCCCCCAAGAAACGGGGGGGCGTATTCCAGTCGTAATAATCCCGCTCCAGCTTTCGCACCAGCACACTGCGTTCCGGATGGCCTATCCAGATACGGCGCTGCTGGCTCGGCGCCATGCCGCGAGGCCAGCAGCATTGCCCGTCACGCAAGGTTTCTCCCTCAATAATATTTGACGGTCCTTCCGCATAGACAAGTTCATGGTAACTAAAAAAGGGATTAAGCGGCTCAACCGGATCGATAATACCCAGGGCAAATTTCTCCTTGCCCGCCAAGAAATCCTCCTGCCCCCTGGTGTGGCATTTACCGCATTTGTTTCTCACAAATATGGGATGAATATCATCGGCCCAGGTAACACCGGGCAGACGACCGCCATCCAGGTAAGGTTGCGCCGCTTGCGACTTAATCTCTCCCCTTTGGGCGGGAGGATTTCCCGGCGGGCGAAAAAACCACACAAACAACAATAAAAAAGGGAACAATAACGCGACAGACATTTTTTTAAACATATCTAAATTGTCCTCCCTGGGTACTTGCCCCGTAATAAGTTACGCGAAGACTACGAATATTTGCAGAATATTTGATTATTTACCATCCGGAAAAGGACTGATGATTTCATCATTGATCATGAATTACAACAAGATGCACAAATATATCTTTTTCTTCATAATGGCAATACATTTCCCAACGGAAATCTTGGGTGCATGCAAGGCAGACGGAGATGGTTTGAGTACTCCGTGGCCACTCACGTTTATATCAAAGTCCGACAGG
>CAYWUR010000033.1:0-11395 GCA_964460745.1 uncultured Desulfobulbia bacterium
ATTTCAACATACTGGAAATGGCGGACTGATATAAGCAACAAAAGACGCCCCCGACAGGCGCCGAAGACGCCGACAAAAAGGACAAAAGGATGAACCAACAAGGCAAAAACAAGGTAAAAGGCAAAAAAACGTTTATATATAATGTGATTTTTCTGGTTATTTCCGCGGGGATTCTATTATTTCTCTGGAACGCCCCTGAAGAATCCACGGCCAGATTGCCCAATGACCAGAATCATGCCAGATTTATGAGCATGAAGAAAAAGGCGGCGGAAAAATTCTGCGAGAAGTGCCATTTCCCAGAGGGCGTAGCGCCGCTGCCCGCCGATCACCCGCCCAAATATCGCTGCTTATTCTGCCATAAAAAAGAAAACAGCTGAAGGCCCGACGGCGCCTACACCAGTTCTATTGCGTTACTGAGCTGGTCAAAAAAGGCCGTCACCTTCTCCTTGTGGTCGGACTCCATGTGCGCCATGCCGGCGCGAGGATGCTGGTTCAAAACGCCGGTTATCATATAGGGAATGCAATACCCCCAGTCAATCTTCTTTTCCCAGGGGAATATCTCGGTTTCGATAACCTCGACCAGCGGCCGCACACGGAATTTCGGATTTTTAAGGAAAGACAACAGAAGTTCCAGGGGACAGTTGCCGGCGCCGCGACCGATGCCATATAAGGTTGCATCCAGATAATTGATCCCGGCGATAATTCCGGATATGGTGTTGGCAAAGGCCAACTGCTGGTTGTTGTGACAATGCACGCCGATGGTCTTGCCGGGCAGGTGTTCCATGTATTTTTTTGTCAGACAATCAATATCCTCCGAATAAAAGGCGCCGAAGCTGTCAACCAGGTAAATCAGCGGTACGCGGCTTTTGGCAAGATCGTCCAGCCCTTCATCAAGTTCCCGCAGCCCAACGGTTGAAACGGCCATAAGATTTATGGTCGTTTCATAGCCCTTGTCCATGCAGTGATGCGCCAGGGCAATGGCGGAATCCAACTGATGGATATAGCAGGCAACCCGCACCATATCCAGGGAGCTCTCTGATTTATGGGGAATGTCCTCAAAATCGATACGGCCGATATCGGCCATGGCGGATAACTTGATCTTTTTTTCGTCAGACCCGATAATCCGCTGGAGGTCTTCTTCGGCGCAGAATCGCCAAGGCCCGTATTCACTCCGGGGAAAAGCTCTTTCAGAACTCAGATAGCCTATTTCCATATAATCAACGCCGGCCTGGGTCAAGGCCTGGTAAACATGGCGGACAAAACCGTCTTCAAACTGCCATTTATTCATCAAACCGCCGTCGCGGACAGTACAGTCAATAACCTTGATTTCTGGTCTAAACATCCTTTTTTTCTCCTATTCTTCTGAATTATTGCATATAAAAACAGCTTAATCTTACAATTATACCTGATCTTTCAAGAAGAGACAACTTTCAATAAATTTCTTTACATTATCAAACAGTTGAATAATATTTTTTCCCTGCAAGGCCTGGGGGCCGAAAAGCGAAGCGCCCGCCCCCACGGCGGCAGCGCCGGCCCGGAAATATTCCGCCAGATTGGTAAGATTTACGCCCCCCACGGCAACGAGGGGAATATGATCAAACGGCCCGCGGAGTTCATGGATATAGGAGGGTCCCAAGGTACGGCAAGGGAAAACCTTTACCATATCGGCCCCGGCGGACCAGGCGGCGTAAACCTCGGTCGGGGTAAGAGCGCCGGCGATTATCGGCACAGCCTTGGATCTGGCATATTCAATAACCGTCGGCTCAAAATTGGGGGATACCATAAACATGGCGCCTGCCGCAACAGCTCTTTCCGCCTCGGCCAGGTTTCTGATCGTCCCCATCCCTAAAAGCTTACCGGCCGGAACCGCCGCCCGATTAGCGGCCACAATCCGTTCAGCCCCCTCGGTGTTCATGGTGACCTCGATAGCCTGTAGCCCCGCCTCAAACGATACGCGCATTATGTCGCCGAAAAAAGCCGCGTCCACTCCCCGCAAAATACCGATTACCGGAATATCTAAATCCATTTATTGCCTTTCACTCCTTTCTGCATCATTGATGGACTCGTAACAAATATGCCGATTGCTAAGTAAAGTAAGAATTTCAATAGGTGATCACCTACGCAACAGCCTTTCCAGGTGGGCTACATAGTTAACCGGCGCATGGTCGGCGATAAAACGGGGCGGATCGTGCCATGATCGACGGGCAGCGCCGATCCGTGGCAGAATATTCACGGTGGGCCGGCAGTCGGCAACGGTCTCCGGCGCCGGGTTAACAAGAAGGCGGCTGTCGGAAGTGATATAAAATAATTCACCGACGTGTCGAAAAGCCAATGGCCCGATGGACGGCGGCAAGGTCGGTACTATATCGCGGTTATTAACCAGACGGTAGACCCTGGTCGCCGACAATGTCAGGGCAAACCCCTTGTCGCCCACCCGGGGCGAGCCATATGAATAAAGCGCGGTCGGCGGTTTTCTTGAGGCGGCCAGGGTAGCCAGCGCCGCGCCCAGACTATGACCTGTATAAAAAACCGGCCCGTTGAAAGACGAGAGACAAGCCGTGACCTCCTTCCACACCCTGTCCAGAGCAAGATGAAAGCCACGATGCACGAGACCGTTTTCCGGCCAGATACCAGGCGCCGCGTTCAGGTCTGCCAGCCAATCCCACAGATTGCTGGTTCCACGAAAAACCAGAATTCTGAAATCGCTGCCGGTCAGTGGACCAACAATGGCACATTGCGTCTCCTGCCGGTTAAAAAAATATTCTTCCCGGAGGCCGATTTTCCTTAATATTATATCTCGGGTGGGACCGCGGGCTTTACTGCCGATTTCATCATACTCCCGCCTGTAAATGAGCCTGGAAAGTTCAGCCAGCCACCAGGCGTTTATTTTGCTGTAAGCCGTCTCCCGGCAGTCAAATATCGGCGGATCTTTTATGTCGAAATACAGACCGGCCCTGCCTGGATTGGTAACCGCCTCCCAACTACAATCAAAATCCATTTGCCGCCGATTCCTTATAATATGTCTGATGGACTCGTAACAAATATGCCGATGGCTAAGTAAGAATTTCGATATACTCTGATATCAATTCAAAAGGAACCGCACCCGCCCTGATCAGCCTTGTTTTTTTATTATCAAAGGCGATGATGGTTGACCCCTGCCGCCCGGCTGTTTCTCCGCCATCCAGGATATAATCGATGCCGCCGCCGAACTGCTGCCGCACTCCCAACGCATTAATCGCGGCGTCAACGCCGGAAATATTTGCACTGGTCGCGGTGACCGGTCCGTCATACGCACGGACCAGGGCCTGGGCCATGGGGTGGGACGAAAATCGTACACCCACGGTACCCGTGTTGCCGGTCAATGCAGTCGGCAGATTTTCCAGGGCCCCAAAAATCAGGGTAAGCGGCCCCGGCCAGAATCGATTCATCAAAGGCAGAAAAGGAGGAGGGATTTCCCGGGCCAGAAGAGACAACTGACTGACGTCATTAATCACCGTAAGTATAGGCTTATCGGCCAATCGTTTTTTGATTCTGAACAGACGCGCCAAAGCCCGCCTGTTAAAGGGATCAACAGCCAGGCCGTAATACGTTTCGGTCGGAAAGGCCACCACGCCGCCCGCCCTGATAATATCAACCGCCCTGGCCAAATCAACGGCAGGAATCATCGTTTTCGGCATAATATAAAAAGTCGTACCGTCCACAGGATATCACAACAGCTACCCGTAAAAATTTACCAGCATCCTCATGTATCAATATTCTTATTCTTTGCCTCAACCAAAGCCGCCATCTCTTGATTAAATTGTCTTAATTTTTCAGCAATGCGCTCATCTTCCAATGCCAGAATCCGGGCAGCGAGGACAGCGGCATTTTTAGCGCCGGCCTTTCCTATACCCATGGTGGCCACCGGCACGCCCGGCGGCATCTGGACGGTGGAAAGCAGGGCATCCAAACCGTTCAACGACGAGGCGTCAATCGGCACACCGATAACAGGCAGAGTGGTATGGGATGTCACCACGCCGGCTAGGTGAGCCGCCATGCCGGCCCCGGCGATTATCAATCTTAAGCCCCGTTCCCTGGCGGATATCGCGTATGACCGGACTTTTTCCGGGGTCCGGTGGGCCGAGGCCACCGTAATCTCGTAAGGAATTGCCAGGGACCGCAAAAAATCAGCAGCCGCCCGCATGACGGGCAGATCCGAGTCACTACCCATGACGATGCCGACAAGTGCCTGCTCTGCCGGCTGACAGGCATTGTCGTTGCCTCTTTTTCCCATGGCCTTATATCCGATATCCTTTCGATAAAAACAGCCCGGCCAACCAAGCTGACCAACGACGGCATAGGCTGTTTCAATAGCATTGCGCAACGAAACACCCATGGCCGTTATCCCTAAAACCCGACCGCCGGCGGTAACCGGCCGCCCGTTCTTCAGCGCGGTGCCGGCATGAAAAACCTCAACCAACGGCCGACCGCTTACCTTCCGCAATCCTGAAATAACACGGCCGGCGTGATAGGGGCCGGGATACCCTTCCGACGCCATGACTACGCAGACTGCCGGTCTGGGATCGATATCCAGCGTGATTTCGTGCAACCGTTCATCCACAACCGCCTCCATGACCTCAACCAGGTCGGTTTTCAAACGCATAAGCAGCGGTTGCGCCTCGGGATCACCAAATCTACAGTTAAATTCCACAACCCTGGCAACCCCTTTTTCGATCATCAAACCGGCATAGAGAACCCCCTTATAGAATCGACCCTCCTCGGCCATGGCCCTGACCGCCGGCAGCATAATGCGCTGCATGATCTGCTGTTGCAATTTTTTCGTTACCACAGGGGCGGGAGAGTAAGCCCCCATTCCCCCGGTATTGGGACCCTGGTCGCCATCATAAGCAGCTTTGTGATCCTGGGAAGAAGGTAACGGTAAAACCGTTTTGCCGTCGGTAAAGGCCAGGAAAGAGGCCTCTTCGCCGGTCATACAATCCTCAATCACTACTTTATTACCGGCCTTACCGAAGGCCTTATCCTGCATAATGAGATTAACGGCGTTTTTGGCCTCCTCAACAGTCCGGGCCACAACTACCCCTTTGCCGGCCGCCAGGCCGTCGGCCTTGATAACGAGGGGGACGCCGTTTCGTTCAATATAGCGCCAGGCTGTTTCCGCCTTGCGAAATACTTCGAAACCGGCCGTCGGGATATCGTAATCCCGCATAAATTTCTTGGTAAACACCTTGCTGCCTTCCAGAATAGCCGCTTTCCGGGAAGGACCGAAGATGCGTAAGCCTCTTTTTACAAAAGCGTCGACAACCCCCAGGGTCAGAGATACTTCGGGACCGACCACGGTCAAATCTATCTTTTCCTTTTTTGCAAAGCGGACCAGGCCCTTAATATCGTCGGCAGCAATATCGACACAATCGGCAAATTGCGCGATACCGGCATTGCCTGGCGCACAGTAAATTCGCTTAACCTTGGGGCTTTGCTTAATTTTCCATACCAGGGCGTGTTCTCTGCCGCCGGAACCGATCACCAGAATTTTCATGATGATATTCTCTCCTTTTTCACCATCCTGAATCATTGCTGTATAGCAGGCGTAACTCTACCTCGCATCTACGCAGCCCTACAATCGCTTACAGACCCAGTCTTGATGGACTCGTAAAAACTAATCCTCTTCCGGCGGAGTAATCTTGATAATTTCGAATTCCCGCACACCACCGGGTGTTTTGGCTTCCACATCATCGCCGACCATTTTACCGATCATCGAACGGCCTAATGGCGCTAAAACCGATATACTTCCCTTTTTCACATCCGCTTCATCAGGTCCTAACAACTGGTAGGTAACCTCCTTATCAACATCAAGATCCAATAAAGTTACAACCGTACCAAAAACCGCACGCTCGCAGTTTACGGTCGTACACTCAATAATTTCCGCCCGCCCCACCTTGTCCTTCAATTCAATGATCCGTCCCTCGATGTGACTCTGTCTCTCCTTGGCCGCATGGTATTCAGCATTCTCTTTCAGATCGCCGTGCGCACGGGCCGTCTCAATGGCCCGGATCACTTCATGCCGTTCATGTCGTTCCAGCCTGTCCAACTCTTCCCGCATCCTTTTGTAGCCGGCCTTTGATATGGGTATTCTTTTTATCATCCTTCCTATGTCCTCCACTTAGATAAATAATGCCCGGAATCCATAACGGCAATCGCTACATTCCGGGCATATCGTTGTATATTGGGGCCTCGAGCGCGGGCAACGGGGTCTTACCAGCGATAAGTTGCCGACAAAGACAATTCCTTGTTGCGCAAACTCCTTGATTCGGAAACTCTCGCGGCCGCCTCCACAATAAAATTGTTGGTCAATTCCATAAAAAAACCGCCATGCAGTGTCTGCATATCATAGCCTCTTGAATCATACCCCAGAGAATATTCGGCTATGTAATATTTGGGGATTCCCCGTTTAAGGGTATCATCTGCAAGCTGATGTTTAAAATAAAGGGTGAATCTATTCAACCAATAATTTTTTGGACTCCAATAAGGGTGATCATCAACGGCAAAACCATCCTCCGTGGGAGTACCGAGACGAACACCCTCGCCGGCATCCTTAAAATCATACCTGTAACTGAATTTCAGCAGGGTCGGTTCCGTAAAAAGAATATACGAGGACCAGAGCGTATATTTATTCAACTGATTGTTATCGGAATAATCCGTAAAACCATACTTGCCGCCGACCAGCAGGCGGGGGAAAAAATCAATCGTGATTCCGGCCTCTATATTCTGCTGTGTTATTTTCCTGGTCAAACTGGCAATAGTATCGGCAGTCATCTCTCTTATAAGGGCAATACGGCCTTTAACCCTGTCACCGATTTTACCCAGCATCGAACACATAAAAACGCCTGTATTGGAAGAATCGTCATCCAGATCTTCAATTCCACCGCCCATGGACAAAGAAACATCTTTTGTCAGATCGGACCGATAAGAGAAAAAAGCCCGCTTCGACCAAATACTGTCGTCGCTGTTGGTTGACCGATATCTGATCCGGGAAGCGGTGAGGTCGAACTCATGCTGAATACGGGGTGAAAACCACAGATCAGCTTGCCGCCATTCCTTCTGTATGGCCCTATGACTATCCCAGCTTTCGTCTTCCCGCCGGCCGTAACCCACCGACAAACGGGGCCGTCTCTTCAGCATGTTCCGCCGGGCGGCATCAGCCAACCCGGGAAAATCCGGATTAAGCCGCCTCATCTGCTCGTACACGGCAGCTTCTTTCCCCAGGCAACCCATCTGACTGTAAATACCGGCCAGGTCAAAAAGTAATCCCTCATTGGGCTGATCAGCCAGAAGAGCATCATAAGATTCCACGGCTCGATTATATTCCCTTCTCTGTACGGCCTGCCGAGCCTCTAACTCCCCGGCAAATTTCTCCTGCCAACGATAGCGGGCATAGAGCGGCACGGCAAGAGCATTGACCGCCTTTTTCTCTTGAGAGTCATTACCGGCCGCATAGAGCGGTGACATAACGACCTCCAATAAACCTGACGGCTCGCCCGTCGAGAAAGTAATAATATCCCAGAACGTCCTTTTCTTAACAGATAATTCCGGGACCAAACCGTTATTCTCAAGGCGTGCCGCCAGAAGCTTTTCAACAGGGGAGGCAAGATACGCCTTATAAACCGCCAGCGCCTCGGGCCAACGATGCGCGGCCCAGAGGACACGAGCCTGCAGAAGCAAAATGTCCGGTCGTTCCGGTTGTCCGGCAAGCGCGAGTATGGCTTCACATTGCGCCAGCGCTTCCTCGAAACGGCCGACTTTAAATAACAGTCTTGCAGTCTCCGTCATGGCCCGCGTGTTTGCCGGATATTCCTTCATAACTCCGGCCAGGAGCGCCAAGGCCTCCTGCCGTTTGCCGACGCCCTCCAACGCCTCGACCAGCAAAAATTTCGCCTTGAGAGAATCAGCAATTCTCCGGCCGATCGACATGGCAAGATCATACATTTGTTTCCTGTCGCCATAGTCTCGGTAAAGTTCCGCCAGCCGCAACAAATCGCGCGGATCTTTCGCCGCTAACGCTCTGGCCCCGGCAAATATTTTCTCCGCCCCGGCCGGATCACCAGCCCTGGAAAGGACTTCCCCTCGCAGCACAAATAATTCAAGATGATCACGATACCCAGCCAGCAGATCCCTGCTTATTCGTTCCGCCGCCGCAACTCTGCCGGAAGACAACAAAAACCGACAAAGAGCAATGCCGACCCGCAAACGCGGCGCAACGGCGACAGCCGGCTTACGCATGGCCACGGGCTTTTCTTCGCCGGTCGGAAAATCGACAAAAAGCCGGGAGGCTATCTTGACGGCGGCACAACCGTCACCCTTGGCCGCCAGCAGTCTGGCCCTGAATAATTGCACTTCCCAGGCTCTATCTTTCGGCCGATACCGTTCGAACGTCCGCAGCCAGTTTTCAGCATCCGCGTATCTGCCAACCCGTAGAGTCAGTTCAAAAAGCGCTCCTGCAAAAACAATATTGCCGGGATCGGCGTTTAAGGCCAGACGCAAGGTCTGTTCCGCTTCATAGTTCAGACCGGCGGCCCGGTATGTCGCAGCCATCGCCAGCCAAACCGAATCCCGGACTTCCTGGGTCGTCGAAGACTTTTGCCCGGGCGTCAACGGTGCCTGCCACGCCGCCGCAATCGGTCTGTATTCGTCCAGGGCCGCCCAATAAAAGCCATTATCCCGTAAGGTTGCGGCCTTTATTAACTTGATTTCATTTTTTTCCCCAGTCGTTAACCCGGAAGAAAACTCGGCTGAATTGGCAAGAACAACGGACAAACTTCCCAAAGCGCCGGCAAGACGGATAAGCCTGAGTCTGACGTCATCACGGGCCGGAAACAGTTTGAGCATAGATTCATATTCAGTAATAGCCCGCTCAGGCTGGTTCAATTTTTCATAAAGAACGCCGCGGCCGAAAAAAAAGTCAGCACTTCGGCAACCTGTCTTGGCCAATTTTCCGAAAAAAATCTTACTCTCGCCCAACATGCCATTATCAAGATACATAAGAGCCAAGCGCAGAGTGGTCGAGTCATCGGCTGGATCAAGGCCATGAATCACCTCCAGAACCGGACGCAATTCCTTATCCCGTCCCTGGCTGGTTAAAAGATCGGCCATTGCCCTATATATAGCCAGCCGGTTCGACGCGCCTTTTGCCAGGCGTTTCCACAACGACAGGGCCTCGTCATCCTCACCCTTTGTCACCAAATCATGCGCCATGCCTTCCTGAATTTTTACCACCGTCGCGATAACTTCCGGGTCGTCAGGCCGCAAATTCAGGTAGCGTTCATAATAAACCAGCGCCCGTTCCGGCTCACCGGTCATCAAAATAATCCGCCCGATTTCGGCCAGCAAAACGGGATTGACAGGATCTTCCCTCTCCTGGGCAAGCAAATGCGGCAATGCATCTTTAAAGCGACCCGCATTTTCATAATAAACCGCCAGGGCGGCATGGGCTTCAATATCAGCAGGTTCCCTGGTCAAAAGCCGTTGCCAATAAGCCGCCGCCAAATTGGCAAGGCCAAGCCGTTGATGCACCCGGGCAGTTTGCAACAAGATATAAGGACCGGCGTCCTGCCGATCCGCCAGGGCCGCCAAATGCAATCTTGCTTTCTCGTAAGCGCCTAGCTCAACAGCAAGCAGCGCCAAAGTGCGGCGGACTTCGAAAGCGGCAGGTTTTCGGCGGAAAAGCTCTTCAAGAAGAGAAAGAGCCTCCCGCTTTTTACCGGTTTTAAGCAATGAATCTATCAGCCCTGTCAACGCATACAAGCCGGCGTCGGCATCCGCTCCCAACCTATATGCCTGACCGAACAGATCAATGGCCCGGTCATAGCTGCCCTTTGCATACATTATCAAGCCAAGGGCATTCAAATAGGCACTCCGTTGCGGATCCGCCTCAACAAGCAATTCCAGAAGGGCGGCGGCGGCTTTCAAGTGTCGAAGATGGAGCTGTAAACGAGCCAACTCCCAACGCGCTTCTTCGAGATTGGTCTTTATGACCAGCAGCGCCTGATACCGCTTTACCGCTTTTTCATAATCTCCGGACCTGATCTGTTGCCGGGCCTCCTCCCAAATTATCCGCCACTCGGGTACAGGCTGCCCCTCGATTATAATCTTCCGCGCCGGCGCCAAAGGCGCATCCGGATAATTAAGGACGAGAGTCAAGGGCGCCGGCGCGTCGGACACGGTAATATCGGCAGCCATTGCCCGTCCGGTAAAAAAGACCAACAAACAGCCGGCCATGATAATGTGATTTAATTTATAAAATCTGTAGGGTTGCTCTTCCATCGTAATCACTACCTGAAGGGGATCGGTTCGCCGATCGTGTACAGGCGTTAGTATCCCGGAGGTGTCTCGCCGCTTAAAAAATCCGTAATATCCGGAACCTCTTTTTCAATATACTTCTTCATCTTTTTGAGCAGATTAGCCTCGATCTGCCGTACTCTTTCCCGTGAAATCCCAAACTGGTCGGCAATCTCCTGTAGGGTAAGTGCGTCATCACTTAACAATCTCGATTCCAGAATCGTCTTTTCCTTCTCATTCAAGGTGTTCTTCAGCTTATTGATGATCTCGGTCAGCTGTTCCTTTACCTCATCGCCGGCCACCATATCCTCAACGGTCGGTCCCATGTGGGGCAGAAAGGCCTTTCGTTCATCTTCGGAATCGCTTCGCACCGGACTTTCCAGCGAGACATCCCAGCTATCCAGTCGCTGACTCATTTCGATAACTTCACTTTCCTTGACGCTTAATCGTTGGGCCAGCAACTTGGTATCGGCGTTAAAACCCTGGGCCTCCAACAACTTTTTCTCTTTATTGAGACTGAAAAAAAGCTTGCGTTGCGCCTGGGTGGTGCCTATTTTAACCAACCGCCAGTTATCCATAATGAACTTCAGGATATAGGCCCTGATCCAGTATGCGGCATAATAGGAAAATTTTACCCCCCGAAACGGATCAAACTTTTTAACCGCCTGCACCAACCCTATATTGCCTTCCTGAATAAGATCAAGAAAGTTCTGCATCCAGTACTTCTGAAAATCCATGGCCACCTTCACCACCAACCGCAAATTAGCCGAGACAAGCTGGTACGCGGCCTCCTGATCACCGGTCTCGATAAAATGTTTTGCCAGCTCCTCGGTTTCTTCCCTGGTCAACAACTTGAATTGACCGATTTCATGAAGATAACGATGCAGACCGGTAGTATCGGCTACCGGAAGATTGGGGTCGTCCGGCATGGATATCAGAGGATGAAAGTGATCCCTGTCATCGACATTTTCCGTATGTTTTTTCATTCGCTCATTGTAACTATATTAGTAAGGGCAATAAATTCCCATAAACTCGTAACCGTAACTGTTAAGATGTGCCCCAGGTT
>CAYWUR010000034.1:0-11371 GCA_964460745.1 uncultured Desulfobulbia bacterium
AGACGATCTAGAAATAGAATTACAATACATGCGGGCGGCGACGGCGGATAAGCGCAGACTAGAACTGACGATAACCATCGGCGGCCAGTGCCAGGAACTTGGCGAAAATGTTAATGAGATTGTCGGCCTGGCGGGGGAATTAAAGGCTGTCGGCGTTGATTATCTAAGCGTTAAGCCGTTCTCCAAACATCCCTTGAGCCATAATCCCCGTCTGAAAGACCCGTGGCCCGAGGTCAGCGCCGTTCTGTGCCGACAACTCGAGGCGTTAAGTGATGAAAATTTCAGCGCCGGCTTCCGGGAAAATGCTGATGCGGCTATCAGGGAAGAGAGTAAAAAGCCATATGACCGGTGCCTCGGGCTGCCCTTCTTTGCCTGCCTTGAGGCCGGCGGCGACATCTATCCCTGCCATACCTATATGGGCGTACCGGAATTTTCTTATGGCAATATCAGGAAGATGTCATTTGCCGACATCTGGCACAGTGAAAGACGGCAAAAGGTGATGCGGGCCATCGATGCCATGCTGAAACAAAAATGCCGCAAGGCCTGCCGCCTGGATCAGATCAACCGTTTTCTCCATGCCCTGCGCCATCCGCCGGCCCATGTAAACTTTATTTAAAAGTAAGTGCTCACAGGGCACCGAATCTTTCCGCGATCAGGCCGGCTCACGTATGACCAATACGCTTCGCCAACCTGATCACGAAAATCTCCGGCACCCTGTGAGCACTTACAATTACGGTGATTAGCGAAAATAAGGCCACTACCCCGTGAGCAAGTTACATTAAAAAAAATGCCGGACTGGGAAAATGATTATCGGCGTGGATTTTGACAATACCATTATCGCTTATGACAAACTCTTTTACGGCCAGGCCCGGCAACGCGCATTGATTGGGGCGACCACGCCGGTGGACAAAACCGCCGTACGGGATGCCGTCCGCCGACTACATGGCGATATTGCCTGGCAACGACTGCAAGGCCTGGTTTATGGGCAGCTCATCGGGGAGGCTCCTCCCTTCGAGGGGGTGATTGATTTTTTTACCGCCTGCCACGAACAGGGGCATAAATGCTGTATTGTCAGCCACAAAACCGAATACGCGAGTTATGATCCGAGCCATACCAATCTGCGCGCCGCCGCGATCTCCTGGTTGCGCGATAATCTCTTAAACCGGCCGGGAATTGCCATGGGCGCGAATGAAATCTTTTTTGAAGCCACCCGGGCGGCCAAAATCAAACGAATAAGGGCCTTGGGTTGCAGCCATTTTATTGACGACCTGCCGGAGGTGCTGGCCGACCCGAATATGCCGGGGGAATTAACCGGCATCCTCTTCCGCCGCCGGACGGGCAGCGCCCAAACCTCGCCGATTTTCGATAACTGGTATAAAATTAAGCAATGGCTGTTTCCATAATCGACTATCGCCCTGCGAGTGGCAAAGAGGCCGAATTCTGGTCTGATCTCGTCGACACCCGGATTGTAAAGGCAGAGGCGCTTACCGCCGGCGCCAATAACCGGGTATGGCGGCTGATAAGCCGGAGCGGCGGCAGACTCATCGGCAAATATTATTTCCGCCATGCCGCCGATTCCCGTGACCGCATGGCAACGGAGATAACCGCCATCAGGCTTATGCGTCAAGGCGGGATCAGCCGGGTACCGGCGATAAAGGCCTTTTGCCGACAGCGGCGGGCGGCCGTATTAAGTTATCTGCCGGGTACGAAGCCGACAAAACCGGAAGAAGACGACATCCGTCAAGCGGTAAATTTTTTAAAAAAGCTGCGGGACATCTCCGGGACAACAGCGGCAGCTAAAGCGCCGGCGGCCTCCGAGGCCTGCTTCAGCGGCGCCGAACTCCTGGCGAATATTCAACAACGGCTTGCCGCCTTCAAGTATACCCGCCGGCCGGAGCTAAGAAAATTTCTGGATCATCGTTTTTCGCGGACTCTTAAACGGGCGGAGAAAAACTGCCGCCGGATTCTGGCAGAGGCCGATATTTCTCTCACCGCCTGCCTGCCCCAGGCGCAAAGGCTGCTCAGCCCCTCTGACTTCGGTTTTCATAATGCCGTCAAGGATGATGACGGCCGGCTGTACTTTCTGGATTTTGAATATTTCGGATGGGACGACCCGGTTAAAACCATGAGTGATTTTATTCTTCATCCCCATCCAGCCATGAGTTTAGACCATCGTCTGGCATGTATATTCCTGAAGAACTTCCTGCCGCTCTTTGCCGATACCTGGTTCAAAATCAGGGCCAGGGCGTTTTTCCCGCTCTTCTGCTGTAAATGGAGCTTGATCCTTTTAAACGAATTTCTGGATACGGGCCGTATCCGCCGCAACTTCGCGACCGGCACGCCGGTCGGGAGGGAAGTCCTGGCGGCCCAGTTATCCAAGGCGGAAAACATGATAAACCTGTGGAGTAGATATGAAAGAATCCGTGGCGGCCTGGCATAAAAAGGCCATGGCGATCCCCCTTGACCAGCGATCCAAAAAACTCAGGCGTGACATTCTCACCACCCTGGGCCAGGGCGGCCGCGGCCATATAGGGGCCTCCATGTCCCTGGTCGAGATAATCAGAGTACTCTATGACGATATAATGCGCTACCGGCCGTTGACGCCGGCATGGGCGGGCCGGGATCGTTTTATCCTCAGCAAAGGCCACGGCTGCCTGGCCCTCTATGTCATCCTGGCCGAGAAAGGCTTTTTCCCGGTCGCTGAACTGAGTCGTTTCTGCAAACAAAACGGCAGCCTGGGCGGACATCCCGATTCCCGCAAGATTGCCGGAGTAGAGGCCAGCACCGGCAGCCTGGGGCATGGTTTATCCGTGGGGGTGGGGATGGCCGTAAACGCCCGATATGAATCATCAGGCGCCAGAGTATTTGTAGTTCTCGGCGACGGGGAAAGCGACGAAGGCTCGGTGTGGGAAGCCGCCATGGCGGCGGCCAAGCACGGCTTGTCGAATCTTACCGTTCTCGTTGACTATAATAAATATCAATCATACGACAGCACGGCGGCGGTGCAGGAGCTTGAGCCTTTCGTGGATAAGTGGCGGGCCTTTGGTTTTGCAACAGCCGAAGTAAATGGTCATGACGTAAACGCCCTGAATCAGGTTTTAGCCCGCCTGCCGCTGACGCCTGATCGCCCCGGCGTCATAATCTGCCACACCGTCAAGGGCAAAGGCATCGGCTTTGCCGAAAACAACCTGGAATGGCATCACAAAAGCAAAATCAAAGAAGACGATATTGATCAATTAATGACAGCCCTGGAGAAATACTAAATGCGCAAGGCATGTCTAAATGCGGTTTATAAGCTGGCCGCCAAGGATGGGAGGATATTCTTTCTTGGTTCCGATCTGGGCTACGGCACCCTGCGGGAATTCAGAGAACAGATTCCGGCCCGCTTCATCATGGAAGGCATAAGCGAGGCCAATGTCATAGGCATGGCCGCCGGTCTGGCCCTGGAGGGCAAGATATGTTATGTAAACACCATCGCTACCTTCATAGCCCGCCGGGCCTACGAGCAGATCGCCGTTGATCTCTGTATGCACAAGGCGCCGGTGCGGCTAATCGCCAACGGCGGCGGTCTGGTTTACGCCCCCCTGGGCTCCACCCATCTCGCCATTGAGGATATCGCCATCATGCGGGCTTTGCCTAATATGACCGTTGTCTGCCCGGCCGATGCCGATGAAATGCGCCGTTTCATGCCGCTTTCCGTGGATTGGCCCGGCCCCGTCTATATACGCCTGGGCAAGGGCTATGACCCCATTGTCTCGCAAGAAAAGTATGGCTTTACCATCGGCCGGGCAATACATTACAGGCAGGGGACCGACGCCCTGATCGTCACCACCGGGGTTGCCCTCCAGGAGGCCGTCGGCGCGGCAAATATTCTTGCCGCCGAAGGCGTGGAGGCGGGAATCCTCCATATGCACACGGTAAAACCTTTTGATGCCGGACAATTCCTCGATCTGGCCGCGAAAATTCCGGTCATCGTGACGGTGGAGGAACATACCGTCAACGGCGGATTAGGAGAAGCAGCGGCCGGTCTGTTGGCCGAGGCTGCTTTTACGCCGGCGCGACGCTTTAAAAGGATCGGCATCCCTGATGAGTTTCCCGATTATTACGGTACTCAAAAAGAAATTATGGCCCGCTTTGGCATCTCGAAGGCCGGAATTATTAAAACCGTAAAAGAATTAACAGGTCGCGGATAACGCGGAGCAACACGGATTTTTTTAGAAGAAGCCGCCCGCCGACAGAGTTTTATCCGTGTTTATCCGCTTCCCACTAAAAACAAGAGACTCACAATGGGCAAATTAGTTAACATATTCAACCTCCTGCACAAAAAGACCAACCGTGAATATCTGCCGCGGATGATGGATGACAAAGTACGCTGCATGGAGGTGGCCAGGCAATACGGTCGGGATTACTGGGACGGCGACCGCCGTTACGGTTATGGCGGCTATCGTTACGACGGCCGCTGGCAGGTGGTGGCTGAAAAATTCATTGAGGAATATAATCTGCCGGCCAACGCCAGAATCCTTGATGTGGGCTGCGGCAAGGCCTTTCTCCTCTATGAATTAAAAAAACTGCTGCCTGAAGCCGAGGTAACGGGTTTTGATATATCGAAATACGGCATCGAACACGCCAAAGAGGAGGTGCGGGACAATATTTTCATCCACCGGGCCGAAGCGCCCTTGCCTTTTAGAGACAATCAATTTAACCTGGTCTTTTCTCTCAACACTTTACATAACCTGCCGATAAACAAATTAAAAACAGCTCTTCAGGAGATTGAGCGGGTGGGACGGGAACATAAATATATCTGCCTTGAAAGTTTCAGGAATGACCGGGAATTATTCAATCTCCAGTGCTGGGCCCTGACCTGCGAATCATTCTTCCGACCCGAGGACTGGCTCTGGATATACAAAGAATTCGGCTACAGCGGTGATTATGAATTTATATACTTTGAATAAAACAGGCCGCCGACCGGCACGGATAAAGACTTTACCAGCTTTCTGCTTCTTCTAAAAAAATGGCAAACCTCTACACCCCCTTAAAAATATTTCATTTCCAGGACAAGCTGGATTCCCTGCCGACGGATAGCGGCAAAATCATGGCGCCGCTCCATATCCGCATCAAGCCCACCAACGCCTGCAATCACCGCTGCCGCTACTGTGCCTACCGGGCCGAGGGGTTGCAACTGGGACAGACAATGAACACTGCGGATTCCATCCCCCGCGCCAAGATGCTGGAGATTATCGACGATATTATTGAGATGGGGGTCAAGGCGGTTACCTTCTCCGGCGGCGGCGAACCGCTGCTTTATCCCCATCTGCCAGAAACGTTGCGGCGTCTGACGGATTCGCCGGTAAAATTCGCCACCCTCACCAATGGCTCCCTGCTCAGAGGGGAAATCGCCGAGCTTTTCGCGCAACACGGCGTCTGGGTACGGGTCTCCATGGACGGCTGGGACGGTGCCAGTTATGCCGCCTACCGGGGGGTGGGCGAAGACGCCTTTGACAAGGTATTGACCAACATGACGGCCTTCAAGAAGATGAACGGCCCCTGTCTTTTGGGTGTGAGTTATATCGTTGACGACCGTAACTGCGGCCGCGTCCATGGAATAATCGGTCGCCTGCGGGATATCGGTATCGACAGTATCAAAATCTCCCCCTGCATCATCGCCAACGACGGCGCGGCGAACAACGACTACCACCGGCCCCATTTCAACCAGGTCCGGGAGCAGATAGAGCGGGCAAAAGAGGACCTTGCCTCGGGATCTTTTGAAATATTTGACGCCTATCACGAGCTGGATGAAAAATTCGACAAAAAATACAGCTGGTGTCCCTATTGCCAGATCCTGCCGATAATCGGCGCTGATCTTAATGTTTACTCCTGTCAGGACAAGGCGTACAACCAGGAAACCGGAGGGCTTGGAAGTGTTCGTGATCAGCGTTTTGCTGATTTCTGGAATGCCGACAAAGAAAAATTTTTCACTATCGATCCTGCGAGGGATTGCCGCCACCATTGCGTGGCCAATAAAAAGAATGAACTGGTTATGGATTACCTGAATGCGGCCTCCGAACATCTTGGGTTTGTCTGACCGGAATCCGGCAAGATATCCTTTGTAGCCGAATCAATGTAACAGTTCACCGGGGGGAGTCACAAAAGCTCGTAAGCCCTCGATATTGTAAAAGTTTGCTGGTTAACTTTTACGAATCAATTGACCAAGGTTGGTTTATATGAACAGATTAACCGACATACCGCGGCCGTATCCAGACCAGGAGCTGTATAAATATGTCCGGGAAAAAGGCTTCAAGATATACCCGGACCGGGAGGCCAATTACCGGAAATTCCAGACAGCCGCCCGGAAGCCTAGGCTGGACTATCTGCCGGTGATGCTGGATATCGAACCGGTCAGCCGCTGCAATTACCGGTGTATAATGTGTGAAGTAAGCAGATGGCCCGGCGGCCGACGGGCCGACGATATGAGCCTGAACGACTTTTCCGCCCTTCTGGACCAGCAGTATGGACTCACCGAGGTCAAGCTCCAAGGACTTGGCGAGCCGTTGTTAGGAAAAGATTTTTTTAAAATGGTGCGCTACGCCAGGGACAAATCAATATGGGTCCGCTCAACGACCAACGCCTCCCTGCTGCACCTGAATGAAAACTACAAACGATTGATTGATTCAGATATATGTGAAATTCAGGTCTCAATCGACAGCTCGGTAAAGGAACATTATAAAATGATCCGCCGGGGCGGTGATTTCGATCTGGTCATGCGGAACTGCGAGATGCTGAACACCTATTGCGCCTCCATCTCCCGACACCGGACCCGCATGTGGACAACGCTACAGAAAAACAATTTTCACGACCTGCCGAACATGCCGGCCTTGGCAGCCAGTCTGGGCTTCCGCCGTCTGACAATCGCCCTGGATCTGAACGATTTCGGCCAGGAGCACTGGCGACAAAAAAATAAGGAGATGGATGTCCATGAACGAATCACCCCGACCATGATCCACGATTTCCGCGAGAGAGGGGAAAAAGCGGGAGTTGAAGTGACATTCTGGTTCCTGGACGAAAAATTCAACACGGACAAGAAGGAAAATCTATGCCCCTGGCCATTTCAGAGACTGTTTATCTCCTCCGACATGCGGATTGTCCCCTGCTGCATGATTTCCAATCCGGCGGTGTTTGATCTGGGAGACGCGAAAAAACTTACGGATGAGTGGAATAACGAAAAGATACAGACGTTCCGGCAACTACATCTAAACGGAAATATTCCCGCAATCTGCAAGGAATGTTATAGTAAGCGGTCATAGGCACCGTATCTTCGCACGATTGCTTGCTCCCGCCCGCATAGGCGGGCTATAGCGGCCAGTCGCGATCGTGCAAATCTACGGCACCTGTGACCGCTTACAGTTTTTTGCTTTATAATTCCAACGAGGTATCAGCCCTGTGATTGCTTACATGTTATCTATCTGATCATGGGTTAAAGAACCGGAGGGTAACTACTCACGGGGTTAACGCCTTGTCAGCGATAACCACCATAACTGTAACTGGAGACATCTGGCGTGACGAAGAGACCACATACCATTGTCGTCGGCGGGACCAAGGGAATAGGCAAAGCCGCTACTCGATTACTTACCGCTGATAAACACCGGATAACGGTTATCGGGCGGAGTACGCCATCTACGGACGAGACAACCTGTCAAACCACCCAATCGGCGGCAGTCGACATTCAAGACAAACGACAAACCAGAAAATGTCTTCAAAAAATCATCGCGGCCAATGGTCCGATCAATCACCTTCTTTTTTTTCAACGGTTCCGGGGTAAAGGCGATGACTGGCAAGGGGAAATCGCCGCCAGCCTGACAGCCACAAAAGAAATCATAGAATATACAGCTGACCATTTCGCCTCGACCGGCGAAAGAAGCATCGTGATTATCAGCTCTATTGCCGCACGTTTTATTGCCAAGGAGCAACCACTCAGTTACCATGTCGGCAAGGCCGCCATAAACCAGTTGGTACGTTATTATGCTGTCTCCCTGGGAGAGAAAGGGATCCGAATCAACAGTATCTCGCCGGGCACCGTGCTGAAAGAGGAATCGCGTTATTTCTATCAAAGCCACCCGGAACTGGTCAACCTGTACAAGAAGATTACGCCCTTAGGCAGAATGTGTACCGCGGACGAAATAGCTCGTACGGTCCTTTTTTTCTGTAGCGATGCCTCATCATTTATAACCGGTCAGGACCTTGTTGTTGACGGCGGCATTTCCCTGCAATGGCATGAATCACTGGCCCGGCGCCTCTCGCCGCTGAAGGCCCTTGACGTAACGCAAACCAGGGGAGAATAATCCATGCATAACCTTCTGACCCACCGCGATACCTGCCGCCTCTGCGGTACTACAGACCTGGAACTAGCTTTGCGCCTTTCCCCAACCCCTGTCGGCGACGCTTATGTACCAGCGGCAAAACTCGATCTCCCCCAGCCCCTCTTTCCAAACGATCTGTACCTCTGCCGCAAATGTTCTCATGCCCAGCTCCTGGATATCCTCGATCCGAAGATCCTCTATGGAGATTTCATGTATCGCACCTCGGTATCACCGGGTCTTGCCGATCATTTCAAGGAGTATGCCGCCACTGTGGTTGAGTGCCTTTCTCCGGCTGCCGGCTCCCTGGTTGTCGATGTGGGCAGCAACGATGGGACCCTGCTCAACTGCTTCAGGGAACAGAAATTATGCGTCCTTGGCATAGACCCGGCCGCCCACATCGCCGGGGAGGCAAACGCGAAAGGCATTGAAACACTGCCCGCATATTTCACCGCCGCTCTGGCCCGGGAGATACGGGACACACGCGGGCCGGCCGCCATTATCACCAGCAACAATACATTTGCCAACATTGACGATTTGCAAGACATCATCGATGGTTTCAAAATCCTGCTTGCCGATAACGGTACACTGATCATCGAGACCGGCTATGTGGTGGACCAGATTATGGCGGGTTGCTTCGACAATATTTACCATGAACATATCGGCTATTTTTCCGTTACTCCTTTACCCCCCTTTCTGAAACGTCACGACCTGAAACTTTTCGACGTCCAGAAAAGAGACACCAAAGGCGGCTCTATCCGCTGTTTTATCCAGAAGCAGGAGGGAGGACGGCCCGTCGGCGCTGAAGTTAACCGGCTCCTCGCATATGAGGAAAAACATGGTTTTTCCTCGTCAACGCCGTACAAAAAACTGGGCCGGCAACTCAATGCCGCCAAAAGGCGGCTCACAGACCTATGCCGCTCCATTATGGCTCAAGGCAAAACCATTGCCGGTTACGGCGCATCTGTAGGCTCAACCACATTTATCTATGAATTTGAGTTGGGCGGCATCCTCACGTGTATCGTGGACGACAATCCGCTCAAGCATAACCTTTTCAGCCCCGGCTACCATCTGCCTGTCGTCTCCCCTCATGCACTCCATGAACGGCAACCGGATTACGTCATGATCCTTGCCTGGCGCTACGCCGAAGCGATCATTGAAAAACACCAACAATTTGTCGAGCAGGGAGGCCATTTCATTATTCCCTGGCCGCAACCGCATATACTCTGATCTGGGCGGATATGATCAAAAGACTCTCACACGCATGTTTCGGGACATCCGACATCGCCAGGACAACCGCCTTCTATAAGCGACTTCTAGGCGCGAAAGTAGTCCATAAATTCAAAAATGAACAACACGAAACCTATGGTGTTTTCCTCTTCATGGGAGGAGGGACATTTCTTGAATTTTTCAAGGAAGAGACACCCAAAAAGCATGGAGAAAGTTTTTTCCGTCATATCAGTTTTGAGGTAGAGAATATTCATGAACTTGCCGATAAGTTTCAGAGTGGTGGCCTTGAGGTGACTATCAGGCGTGGCAAGACAGACGGTATTCTTCAATGCTGGATAACCGATCCTGACGGCAACCACCTCGAATTTCAGCAACATGATGAACAATCGGCACTGTTGCCGTATATCAGCAAAGATTAATTGTAAGACCGGAAATAGAGTACGTTTCGTCGCCCCCGGTGAACTTTTCACGAATACTCAATGAAATCAGCTTCCCACATCGCATTCTACACCAGATATAATATTTCGCCGGTCCGTCAGGACATTGCCGACCTGACCCGTCATTTCGAGCGCCGGGAATCGCTTTACCGTCAACTCGGCATCCTTCCGCACCACCTGCACGGCAAACGGGTGCTTGAGGCCGGACCAGGTTCCGGATTTAACTCAATCTACACCGCGGTTCTGGAACCGTCGCGCTACCTCCTGGTGGAAGGAAATCCCGCCGGGATTGATCATATAAACACCCTGTTCGCCGATTTTCCCCACCTGCGGGAACGGATAGAAATCCGGTATTCTCTTCTGGAAGATTTCCGTTCAAAGGAAAAATTTGATTTTGTCTTCTGCGAGGGGGTGCTTTCCGGCATCAACAACCCGCATGAACTGCTTGACATCTTATACGCCAACCTTGCCCCCGGCGGCGTGCTTGTAGTCACCTGTGTCGATCATATCTCCAATTTCCCTGAAACAATAAGACGTCTTTTCGCCCAGATGATCATCGAACCGGAACAGGCACTGCCGGAACAAGTCGCCCGGCTGCTGCCGATTTTTGCACCGCACCTCAAAACCCTTACGGGTATGAGCCGCCGCCACGACGACTGGATCATTGACAATCTCATCCATCCCGGCTCGGTGATCGATAATATTTCCTTTCCCGAAGTCATCGGCCACTTACAGGATCGCTTGCATTTTTTTGCATCCTCTCCCCATTTTGTTACGGACTGGCGCTGGTACAAGGATATCACCGGCAAAAATAAGGACTTTAATCAACCCGCCATCAATCAATACTGGTCGCAGGCCCACAACCTTCTGGACTACCGGGACGTTGTGCCGCCCATTGCGGAAAGAACAAACAGGAAACTATATGAGATCTGTACCGCCGTCCGCGCCCGACTCCGCCGCTTTGAACAGACCCGCAATATGCAGGAGGTCAAAAAAATATCCGGGGACATGCATGCAATAATCGAAATTGTCCAGGACTTTTCAAAAAAGACAGCCGCCTCCCTGCAAGAAGCCGCAAATATTTTAGGCAATATGCCTTTAAATGTCAGCGCCCTGGCGCAAAGCGAAAACTTCGGCCGCCTCTTCGGGCGGGGGCAACAATATCTGAGCATGACCAAACCATTAAACTGAATTGTTTCTATACAAAGAGGGGATAGAAAGCGTATGGCCAAAATTTTAATCATTGGCGGCGGATTCGCCGGATGCGGTTCCGCGCACATGTTAGGCAGCAAAAACCACGACATAACCCTGGTAGAGAAGGAACCACACTTGGGCGGCGGCTGCCGGACCTTT
>CAYWUR010000035.1:0-11197 GCA_964460745.1 uncultured Desulfobulbia bacterium
TCCGTCGCCTCGGTGTCGGCGGTACCGGTCATGCCGGCCAGTTTCTCATACATCCGGAAATAATTCTGAAAAGTAATGGAGGCCAGGGTCTGATTCTCCTGTTCCACCTTCACCCCCTCCTTTGCTTCCAGCGCCTGGTGAAGACCGTCACTGTAGCGTCTGCCTTCCATGGTTCGGCCGGTAAACTCATCAACAATGACGACCTGACCCTCCCTGACGAGGTAGTCCACGTCCCGCTTAAAAAGGACATGAGCCTTCAGCGCCTGATCCAGGTGATGCAGTTCCTCAATGTTCTTTGGATCATAAAGATTATCCACCATTAGAAGACGCTCGGCCAGCGCCACCCCCTCCTCGGTAAGGGACACCTGCCGCGCCTTCTCGTCAACGGTATAGTGAACATCGTTCTTGAAGCCGGGAATTATCCTGTTGACCTTGCCGTAACGCTCGGTCGACATATCGGCGGGGCCGGAGATTATCAGCGGCGTCCGGGCTTCATCGATAAGGATGGAATCCACCTCATCGACAATGGCGTAATGCAGCCGGCGCTGGCAGAAGTCGTTGATATCGAATTTCATGTTATCCCGCAGATAATCGAAGCCGAATTCATTATTGGTGCCGTAGGTAACATCCGCGTTGTAAGCATCTTTACGTTCGCTGTCATTTTTTTCGTGCAGAATAGTATCGAAGGTCAAGCCAAGGAAACGATATAGATCGCCCATCCATTCCGCATCCCGGCGAGCCAGATAGTCATTAACCGTCACGACATGCACGCCCTTGCCGGTCAGGGCGTTCAGGTACACCGACAGCGTCGAGCACAAGGTCTTGCCTTCACCGGTTTTCATCTCAGCAATATTGCCTTGATGAAGAACTATGCCGCCGATAAGCTGTACATCATAATGCCGCTCCCCCAACACCCGCCGAGCGGCCTCCCTGGTAACGGCAAAGGCCTCGGGCAGGAGATCGTCAAGCGGTTCACCGTTGGCCAGCCGCTCTTTAAAGCGCACCGTCTGGGCGGCCAGGCCCGCATCATCAAGTTTGCAAATTTCCGCTTCAAAGCCGTTTATCTTGTCAACCAAAGGCTGCATTTTTTTAAGCGTCCGGTCATTTTTACTCCCGAAAAACTTGGTTAAAACCTTTTCAATCATAAAAATTAAACCCCGATATATTAGTGACGACCCGGAAGTTGCGGTTTACATACCGCCCGGATCCATTATTCCCTTGTAGTCTCCCAAAATACAACTCTCATGGGAATGTGGCGCTACTACTCACTTATGCCAGATCATGGCCTCCTCGTTACAATCCGGAAATTTGGAACAATTAAGGCAATCACTCCAAACCTTATGAGGAAGTTGTCCTTTGTCAATATTTTTAAACCCTATTCTCCGAAAAAAAGCCGGTTGATAGGTAAGAGTGAAAATCCGATCAATGCCAAGCCCGGCCGCCTCGGAGATACAAGCCTCTACCAATCCGGTGCCGATGCCCCGTCCCTGGCATGAATCGGCAACAACCAGCGACCGAATTTCCGCCAGATTTTCCCAGCATATATGCAGGGCGCAGACGCCGGACAAGGCCGCCGTTTCATCATCGATAAAGACCTTGAAATCCCTGAGATGATCGTAAAGAGAACTAAGGGAGCGGCCCAGCAGCGCTCCTTTTTCCGCGAACTGCTTGAGCATGCTGTAAATTTTTTTAACATCCTCCATGCGGGCATTGCGGATCATTGCCAGATACCTTCTGTTATAAATATTGATGGCGTCGTAAAAAGTCCGGGACGAAACTCCTCCCGTCTACTTTGTGCCCGGTGATCACTTGGCCGAAATCACATAATATCGGGGGCGTTCAACCCCACAAGCCGCAGGCCGTTATAAAAAACCCGCCGCAGTCCTTCGGCCAGCCACAATCTTGCCCGGGAAAGATCCCGGTCATCGCCGATAAACATATGATGATTGTAATAACTGTGGAACTTGCCGGCCAGATCCATTAGATAAAAAATAATCCTGTGGGGCTCCAGATCAAGGGCGGCCTCACTCACGAGCTCCGGGAAGGAAGCAATATCCTTCAGCATATTCAATTCTTCCGGCAGGTTTAACAACTGGAGCGGCGCCGCCGTCAACTCTTTTTTTTCAACCCCTTTCTCTCGGGCTTTTTTCTGAATACTGGCAAGACGGGCATTGGCATACTGCACATAAAAAACCGGATTCTCCTGACTTTGTTTGGTTGCCAGATCAAGGTCGAATTCCAACTGGCTGTCAGCCTTGCGCATGAGATAAAAGAACCGGACGACGTCCGCCCCAACCTCGTCAAGCAACTCATCAACAGTCACAAAATTTGCCTTCCTGGTGGACATTTTTACCTGTTTCCCTTCCCGGGTCAGGGTAACAAATTGATGAAGAACGACCGTAACCATAGAATCATCATAACCCAGCGCCCGCACGCCGGCCAGGACATCCGGAACCGTACCGATATGATCAGCGCCGAAAATATCAACCAGCCAATCATATCCCCGCTTAAATTTCTCCCGGTGATAGGCTATATCAGGCAACCGATAGGTCGGCTCGCCGGTGTTTTTGATGATCACCCGATCTTTTTCCTGCCCGAATTCCGTGGTCTTGAACCAGACGGCGCCATCCTCCTCAAAGACCAGCCCCTTCTCGCGCAAATCCGAGACAACAGAGTCAATAAGTCCCTCTTCATAAAGAGTATGTTCGTTATAATAATTGTCAAAGCTGATATCCAGCCGCTTGAGAGTCTTGCTGATATCCGCGAAGATCATCTTCTCCGCCATCTCTTTAAACGGTTTGACATCCTCTTGATTTTTCAAGGAATCGCCTGACTTACCTATCAGTTCCCTGGCGATATCCCTTATATAATCGCCCTGATAACCATCTTCCGGAAAAGACGCCGGCAGACCGAGAAGCTCCAGATATCTGGCGCGGGTGGATTCTCCCAGCACCCTCATCTGCCGACCGGCGTCATTGTAATAATACTCACGGGTAACCTCATGGCCGGTGGCAGCCAAAAGGCGGGCAATGGCATCGCCCAAAACGGCCTGGCGCCCATGTCCTATGCTCAGAGGGCCGGTTGGATTAGCGCTGACAAACTCCACCAGTACCCGACGGCCGCGACCAATTGTCGACCGGCCGAAGGTTTCTCCTTTTTGAAAAAGTTCATGCAAAACACCTTGCCAGACCGTCTCTTTCACAAAACAATTTACAAAACCCGGGCCGGCCACCTCGACTTTTTTCAGCAGTTCGGAATCAGCGGCAAGCAAGCCGACCAATTGCGCGGCGACTTCCCGGGGGTTCCTTTTCTCCCTTCCGGCAATTATCATAGCCATATTGGTAGAAAAATCACCATGTTCTTCATGTTTCGGCACCTCAACAGCATAAGCGCCGTTTGCCGCGGAAGACCAGAGGCCCTGCTCCATCCCTTTTAAAAAACATTTATCCAGCAGTTCTTTCAGTCGTGCCTTTATCATGTTGATGTATTCCTCACTTTATTCAACCGGCCCATGTATATCGAAATTTGATGGCGTCGTAAAAAAGTCCATCAATTATATGTAAACCCGACGATTCAGATTACCGATCAAGCACAATACCTCATAATTAATAGTATCAAGCCACCCGGCCAACTCATCCGCCGTGATCTCCTCCCCGCCCTGGCGGCCCATCAAAACCGCTTCGTCGCCCGGCCGGACGCCGGGCAACTCCGTCACATCCACCAGACAGACGTTCATGCAAATCGTCCCGCACACCGATGCGCGTTGCCCTCCCAGCAATACCGCCGCCCGGCCGGAAAGTTTACGCAAATAGCCGTTATTATACCCCACCGGCAAAACCGCCAGCCGGGAGGGGCGTGCCGTCACAAAGGTATGGCCGTAGCTGATGCCGCAATCCGCCGGCACTTCCTTTACCTGTAGCACTCTGGTTTTGAAAGACATTGCCGGTTTGAGATCAAGGCCGGCATGTTCGGCAATTACTCTGCCCGGATAACAGCCGAAAAGGGTGATCCCCGGCCGAACCATATCAAAATGAGTTGCGACATTTTGCATCAGCGCGGCTGAATTGGCAATATGACTGACCTTTACCGTGCCTGTCAGTTTACCGATCCGGGCCACGATATTACTGAAAAGCTCTGTCTGCTCCACGGTCTTGCCCGAAAACGGCGCATCGGCCAGCGGGAAATGACTCATCACCCCGCTCAAGTAAATACCGGGCAAAGACTGAATGGCTTCCACAAGAGAAGACACATCCTCCGGCATAACGCCGAACCGGCCCATACCAACATCGACCTTCAGATGTACGCCAACCACGTCGTTCATCTTCACGGCCCGGGCGGAAAGATCGGCAAGGATCTCCTTATCGTAAACCACCGGCTGCAGTCGGTAATGAATCACATCGGCAACAACCTCCGGAGTTACGCCAAGCAGGACGATGATTTCCCCGGCCAGGCCCGCCTCCCGCAGCAGCGCCCCCTCCTCGACCTCCGCCACGCCGAAGGCCCTTACCCCCTCCTCATAAAAAACAGCCGCCGACCGCAGCAGACCATGACCATAGGCGTCCGACTTTACCACAGCCATGACCCGCACCCGTGGCCCCACCTTTTTCCGGATAACGCGACAATTACGCCGCAAGGCGGGAAGATCGATTTCAACGGTATTAAAAGAAGTAGACGGCATGGATTTTAACCTGTCACAGGACAAAACCTGCATCCGCGGATACACGGCAGCCAGCTGCCGTAAATCTACGGATTTTTCAAATTCGCGGCATTAAAGACGCGCTGTTCCCGCCAGATAAGACGGCTTGCCAGAAAAAGCGCCCAGCCGATAGCCATATAAAGAATGCCCACAAAAACCTTCGGCGCCGCCGACAAACGTGCGAGGCGGCCCATCACTATCATCAGGGCAATCAGCCCCCAGGTCTTATATGAGTATACGGCGCCTATGCACGTCACGTTTTTAAAACCGTTAATTCGCACGATATTTTTCCGGGCGACCCGGTCCAGGACCAGCAAGGATTTGAGAGTACCAAGCACAACCGCCGGCAACAGCAGCCATTGCCGGCCCGTCGCGGCCACCCATATATAACCGCGGACCAGTAACAACACGCCGACCAGGCTCCAAATCAAGGCGGCTATCAGCAAATGTGTACGGACCGATATGCCGGGTTTATACTTTGCGAACCGTTTCATAGACAAATACCGTCCATAAATTTTTCCTCCGCACCGCACATATCTGTAACTCACAGGGCGCCGGAAATTTTCGCAGGCAGACCGGCGAAGCGTATCAGTCATACGTGAGCCGGGGCGACCGCGGAAAGATTCGGTGCCCTGTGAGTTACAGTGTAAAAAAGTTTAGGCCCATCCCCCTCTCATTACCGGGGAACAGGCCTAAACCTTATCAACAATATGCAAAAATTAAAGTAACTATTCAGCAAAGGCAACAAATTACCATAAACTCGTAACCGTAACTGTTCAGGTAAGCGAGTTCACGAGACTCCGGATGTGCCCCAGGTTCGTTCGTTTTGACCTCCGATGCGTACTCCCTGTACGTGAGGAGGACAAAACGGACGAGGTAAGCGTAGACTCCGAAATGGGGTGCAGCTGAATAGTTACAAATTAAATTAAACTTCAGTGACGGTAATGGCGCCCTCGGGACAAACCTCCACGCAGGTTTCGCAGCCCAGACATTCGTCCGCGTTTACCGGCTCGGCCTTACCATCCACCAACTCATAAACTTCGGCAGGGCAAGCGCTTACACATTCCTCATCGCCGACGCACTTATCTTTATCAACCTCAATTGACCACATAAAACTTCCTCCATTAAATTTATTAAATTAACATAAAGAACAACAAATATATTCTGCGTTCGACCAGCAATTACAAATATTTTTTCAAACAATACAAGCCGAATTTATCCCTCTAATTCAACGTCTTTTTTTTGTCAATAAAAAACTGCCGGACCCGTAAAAAGTCCGACATGCGCCGTCCAATTACGCCTTATGCCAACTCGCGCCAGAAAAACCTGTTGACCCGGCGGCTCCTTTAATTTAGAGTCGAGAAAGCGCTGTCGCGGCGACCTGTTTATCACAATATAACACTTCTATAATTAATATCCAACCCGATGTCGCAATTAATCACTCTCTTACCGGCAACCTTACCGTTGCATGGCAAGCGAGCGAAGGCGGGAGGGAAGCAAGAGGCGCTTTTAAAAAAATGAAACCGAAAAAAGATAAAACCCGGAAATGGACAATTCTCAAGTCGGAACAAGCCATGATCGAAGGTATCCTGGAAGGAAGTCCGGACGCTATCGGAGTAGCGGTGATCCGGCTTGACTGCGGCTGCCGGAAAATGGCGGGGGTTGGCAAAGACGGCGAGCCGGCCAGCAAGGTTATCATGTACCGGGACAAGGCCGAATCCATCTGCGAGCAGTGCAAAAAAGACGATGGCGCCTATTTAAGGGTTCAGAAGGCTTTCATCCATTGGCTGTCACCGGAGCCGACCCCGGCGATAAAAAAGATGATCGAAATCAAGGTGCTTGGCTCCCGGCCATCTTAAGGCCGTCCCGGCAATCACCTCTCAGGCGCCTGTCCTCTCCCATCCGGCGGCAAGACTTCCCGCAACTTCCGTGTGGTTCTATATTCCCTGGCCTTATTGACTAAACTGCCGGCCCATCGCGGCGTACCCAGTGCATGGATATGCGTATACAGACCCAGAACATTCTTATAAATCACCCCGTCTCGACCGCCGGCAAAACCGACGCCGCGTTTTACGGCAAAGGCCAGTTCCTCCGGAACTCCCTGCCAGGCCAAAATCTTGCTGTAACGAAATTCATGGCCCCTGATTTCCGCGGCCAACGGATAAAACGGATTATTCCCGACCGCCTCCAGAATAGTGTAGCCGTGGGCCTGCGGTTTTTTCTCCAGACCGAACTTCACCGGCAAGACGCCGGCTAACGGAAAAATCCGCCCATCGAGAACAATACTCTCTCCCAGATAGATCAGGCCGCCGCATTCCGCATAAACAGGCAGACCGGCATCGGCCTTCATCCGGACCGACTCCCGCAGGGTGCGATTGGCAGCCAATTGCGGGGCGCTGGTCTCCGGGAATCCCCCGCCGATATAAAGGGCATCAAGGTCAGGCAATTCCGGCGCCGTCAGGGCGTCTATCTCTACCACTTCCGCACCTTCCCGAACCAGGGCCTCCAGATTATCAGGATAATAAAATTGGAAAGCGGCATCCCGGAATACGCCGATCCGCACTTTCTCCCGGCCTGGAGTAATCGATACGGAAGAGTCGACAGTTGAAACGGCCGCCGGGAAAACGCCTGGGTCAAATTCGCCCATGATTTGTTCGATAGCAGCCAAATCCATATATTTTATTGCCGTCTCGGCCAGAACCGCGGCTATTTCATGAGCCTGGGCATGCTACTGATACGGGGTCACTCCCAGATACCGCTGGGGGAAAAAATCCTGTGACCGGCGCGGCCAGGCACCCAGCACCGGAATGCCGGTATAATGTTCCACCGCTTGCCTGATAATAGACTCCTGCCGGGCGGTGCCGAGGCGATTCAACACCACTCCCTTAATATGCACCCTGGCATCCAGCTCCCGGCAACCCAACACCATGGCGGCTACAGTCCTGGTAGCCTTGGTGCAGTCCACCACCAGCAGCACCGGCAATTTCAGGATGACCGCCAATTCGGCAGTACTGTAACCGCCTTGCAGATTGACGCCGTCATATAAGCCGCGATTGCCTTCCAGGATAGCCATGGCGGCCGACCTGGAATGTTCGATAAATGACCGGATAATGGCCGGGCGTGACATAAGATAAGGATCGAGATTATAACAGGGACGCCCGGCCGCCAATTGCAGCCAGCCGGCGTCGATATAGTCCGGTCCCTTTTTAAAGGGCACGATCCTGCCACCCCGTCCGGCATAGGCCGCGGTCAAACCCACGGCCACCACGCTTTTTCCGGAACCGCCGCTCAGACCTGCCACGACAAGGCCTTTTACAAAACCTGCCGGGCTATTACTGCTTTCGATAGTCAATATGCTCTGCCTCTGTCAATGTTCTTTTTTCCCAAACCTGGCCCAGGCCTCATCATAAAGGCGGTTTAAACGTCCCTCTAATTCCAGGCGGTATTGCTGCAAATCACCGGATTTAATGCCCGCCGGTACGATAAGCGGTTCTCCATAGCATACGGCTATTCTGGCAAAAGGCTTCGGCAAAATACTGCGGTCCCAACTGTTAAAGGTTATGTACCGATCAGCCGCCCACGTCATGGGTAATATCGGCGCACCGGTCTTACCGGCCAGCAGAATCACACCGGCCTGCGCCTCGCGGGCCGGCCCCTGGGAACCATCCGCCACAATTGCGGCGCAATAACCTCTTGCCATCCAGGCCATCATTTCTTTCAGGGCGTCAAGACCGCCCTTGCCCCGCGACCCGCGTGCGGCGGCGTGCCCCCTCCACTCAAGAAGCCGCGCCAGAAACTCCCCGTCTCTGCTGCCACTGACCATCGCCACCATTTTCAAACCACGGGACTGGTAGCCCATCAAAAGAAAGCTGAAATGCCAGAAGGCGGTAATAAACGGAGTATTCTCCTGACATTTTCGCCAGTATTCATCACCAAACCTTTCTATCCGACAAGTCGCGAATAAAGACGAAAGAATACCGTGGCAAAGCGGCGGCGCAAGCGCCAGGGCTAATTTATCAAAAATACTATTCATTTTCAGATTACGACCATTCCAGTTCAAATTCCCGCAAATGCTTTATACGATCCCGGAGGCAAGCAGCTTCTTCAAAAGCCAGCTCTTCGGCGGCCCGCTTCATTTCGCGTTCCAGCTTCTTAATATGCCGGCGGATATCCTGCAAGCTGTGATAAACGATACTCTCCTCGGCGGTCTCGGTCTGTACTGTAACATAATCCTTTTCATAGACCGTCCGCATGATGTCCTTGATCCTGCTTTTAATAGTTGCCGGGGTAATGCCGTGCTTTTCGTTGTAAGCCGCCTGTATAGCCCGCCGCCGGCTGGTTTCATCCATGGTGTGCCGCATGGCCCCGGTAATCATATCGGCATAGAGGATCACCAACCCCGCCGCATTTCGGGAGGCCCGACCGCAAGTCTGGATCAAAGAACGCTCGCTGCGCAGAAATCCCTCCTTGTCCGCGTCAAGGATCGCCACCAGCGAGACCTCCGGAATATCAAGGCCCTCGCGCAGCAGATTAATGCCGATCAGAACATCAAACTTTCCCTGCCGCAAATCCCGGATAAGTTCCATTCTTGCCAGGGTTTTGATATCCGAATGGAGATACCGGACCCTGACTCCCAGGCTCTCATAATATTCGGTCAGGTCCTCGGACATCCGTTTCGTAAGAGTCGTCACCAGAACAGCTTCCCGACGTTCACTCCGCAGCCGGATCTCATCAAGCAGATCATCGACCTGGGTCCCGGCCGGCCGCACCTCTATAACAGGATCCATAAGGCCGGTGGGTCGGATAATCTGCTCGACCACTCGGTCCCGGGCCTCGGCATACTCAAAATCGCCGGGCGTGGCCGAGACATAAACGGTCTGGCCGGTGCGAGCGGCAAACTCCTCAAACCGCAGAGGACGATTATCCAGGGCGGACGGCAACCGGAAACCGAAATCGACCAGGGTCTCCTTGCGGGAGCGATCCCCCCGGTACATACCATGCAATTGCGGTACGGTAATATGACTCTCGTCGATAAACAAAAGAAAATCCGGCGGGAAATAATCAAGCAGGGTGGGCGGCGGCGCCCCGGGCCGCAAGCCGGTCAAATGCCTGCTGTAATTCTCAATACCGTTACAATAGCCAAGCTCGGCAATCATCTCCAGATCGAACATCGTTCGCTGTGAAAGGCGCTGCGCCTCAAGAAGCCGCCCGTGTTTTTCAAAAAAACGCAGCCGGTCATTTAACTCCATCTTGATAGTCCGCATAGCCTCCTGTAGACGTTCCGTGGATGTAACAAAATGGCTGCCCGCAAAAACGACCAGTTCCTCCGGCTTTGACAGAATTACGCCTCTCAGCGGATCAACAATGCTGATGGCCTCAAGGGTATCGCCAAAAAGCTCCACCCGGACGGCTCGATCCTCTTCATAAGCAGGAAAAATCTCGACGACATCGCCTCGTACCCGGAAGGTTCCCCGGTGAAAAGAGATATCATTCCGCTCATAGAGCATGTAGACCAGGCGCCGCTGTATCTCCTCGCGGGAATACTCCTCACCCACCCGCAGGGTCAAATTAATATTCCTGTATTCTTCCGGAGAACCCAGGCCGTAAATACAGGAAACGCTGGCCACAATTAAAACATCCCGGCGGCTTAAGAGGGAGCGCGTGGCGGAGTGCCGCATCTTGTCAATGGCGTCATTTATTGCCGAATCTTTCTCTATATATGTATCAGACTGCGGGATATAAGCCTCCGGCTGATAGTAATCATAATAACTGACAAAATATTCAACCGCGTTGTCAGGAAAAAACTCCTTGAACTCGGTAAAAAGCTGGGCAGCCAATGTTTTGTTGGGCGCAATCACCAGAGTGGGTCTCTGGACACAGGCTACCACCTGGGCCATGGTAAAAGTCTTGCCGGAACCGGTTACGCCCAGCAGAATCTGCGTTTCAGCGTCGGCCTCAATGCCGCGCACCAACGCTTCCAGCGCCCCGGGCTGATCACCGGCCGGCGTGAATGATGATTGAATCCTGAATTTTTCCGCCAAAAGTTATTGCTCTCCCTGTTCAGCAGGCCGGCGCCACATCCGGAGTCTGCGTTTATCCCTGCCCGGCGGCACGAATGCTGCTCAATTCATACCAGAAACTCCTTGAAAAATCGAGTCCCTCCGGGAGACAGATTTAATTTTTCTTTTAACCTGTGATTTCAAGAATTTATGGGAGCAGCTTTGTAGCTGTGAAAGTCATTCTGTCCCCGGGGTTAAGATAGAAAAATAAAATCAGTCCCCTTAAATCTGATGATATTCTTGCCGTTCGGCTAACACTTCCCCCTGCCGGGCGCACAAAAAAAAGCCTCATGGTTTTTTAACCATGAGGCCTCGCAAATTTCCCCCCAAGCCTGAAGCTTACTGCGTGGTTACATTTGTCGCCGCCGGTCCCTTCTGCCCTTTTGTGACATCAAATTTGACTTTCTGTCCTTCCTTCAAGGTCTTAAAACCATCCGCCTGG
>CAYWUR010000036.1:0-11112 GCA_964460745.1 uncultured Desulfobulbia bacterium
CAACCGGGTCATTTTTACCGATCATCAGGAAAATGTTGAAAATTTCTTCTCCGCATTTGACCTCTTCTTTTTTACCTCATTCGCCTCCGAGGGAATCTCGCAATCATTTCTCCAGGCAATGGCATCAGGACTGCCGATCGTCTCCAGTAATATACCGTCCGCCGTTGAAACTCTTGCAGGGTTTAATGCGCATGTCCTGGTTGATTACGGTGATGTTGCAGCCGCGCAGCGGGCAATAAGAAGCATGAAAATCTCGCCACGCGCTGACCCCGACAGCCTGCGGGAAAGAACAATGCAGGTCGAATCCCGATACGGCACCGAAACAATGCTTGAAATTTTACAGACAATTTACCGGGAATACGGCATCCAAAGCACAGGCGGAGATTGAATTTCACATGGCGACAATTTCGGCGACGATAATTACCAAAAATGAAGAACAGAATATTGGGCGTTGCCTGGAAAGCGTTGCCTGGTGCGACGAGATAATTGTCGTCGATCAGTTCAGCAACGACAAGACGGCTGATATTGTCAGGCAAACCGGGGCGCAGGTTTATCAGGAGTCCTGGAAGGGCTACGCGGCGCAGAAGAACAGCGCGATTGCCAAGGCCGCCGGTGACTGGATTTTCAGCATTGATGCCGACGAGCGTGTGCCGCCTGCTTTAAAAAGGGAAATTAAAAAAATACTTGCTGACAACAATTCGGAATACAATGGTTTTTATATTGCCAGGAAAAATTTTTTCACCGGCAAATGGATTCGTCACAGTGGTTGGTTTCCTGATTACAACCTGCGGTTGTTTCGGAGAAACAAGGGAAAATTCCCGGAGCGTACCGTCCACGAGCATATAGTATTGGAGGGCAAGGCCAGCTATCTTGTCAATGCCCTGGAACATAAGACCTACCGTTCCGTCGCCGACTTTCTGGCCAGGCTGGATACCTATAGCGGCCTGGCCGCCGACGAGATCAGAAACAAACCGCGATGGACTCGCTACCATAATCTGACGCTCAGGCCTTTTTTTACTTTTTTCAGTATGTATATCCTACAGAAAGGAATACTTGACGGGCAGAGAGGTTTTTTCCTGGCCGTTTCCTATGCGTATTACACTTTTTTGAAGTATTACAGATATTATTATGAAGATTCTGGCAATTCTCTTCGGTGACAGGCACGCCGGCAGCACGCAGCACCGACTGTTTCAATATATCGATTATCTCCAGGCAAACGGTATTGAATTTGAGTTTGTCCGCAAGCATGAGATCAACAGAAAAACCGTGCAGAGAGCCAGGGAGGTTGACGCGGTTTTCAACCAGAAATGCCTGTTCAACAATTTTTACGCCGCGGCAATTATCAGAAATGCAAAAAAAACATTTTTTGATTTCGACGATGCGGTATGGACCAAGCCCGGGGGCTATAAATTTTTGACCGCCCTGCGGGTGCGGCGCCGGCTTCATCCGTGGTTGAAAAATGCCGATGTAGTTCTTGCGGCTAACAATTATCTGGGCAATTACGCCCGCCGTTTCCGGCAACGGGTTGAAATCTTCCCCATGGCTCTTGACCTGCGGGAGTGGTTCCCCGGGCCGGAAAACGATCAGGGGAAAGTCCGCGTCGGCTGGGCCGGCTCCCCCGCCACTGTAAAATATCTTGAATCAATTGATCCTGTCCTGCGACGAGTTGAAAACGATTTTCCGGAAGTTGAATTCATGGTTTATTCCGGCAAGAAGCCGACGCTGTCCGTCAACTTCTCCTTTCAACCTTTTTCACCCGGTACGGAGGCTGATTTCATCAGAAAGCTGGACATAGGTCTGCTGCCTTTGGAAGCAGACGATTTTCTTAAAGGGAAATCCCCTGTCAAGGCCATTCAATACATGGCGTGCGGCGTGCCGGTTATCGGCTATGTGGCGGGAGGGACAAGGGAGCTGCTGACTGACGATCGGGCTGTCGCTGTTGATAGTCCTGAGCAGTGGTACAATGCCTTCAAAAAACTCATCCGGGGAAAAGACAGCCGGCAACGCCTTGGCATGAATGGCCGCGAGCATGTTTTAAAAAATCATAACATGGAACTGGCCCAAAAAAAATTGCTGCAAATGTTCATTTATAAAGCGCACCAATGCCGACAGGTTTCCCCGTCTTGCCGATAAACTCCTTATTTTTGTAGAACGGCTTCAGCTCATTCCACAATTTGTCCACCTCAATATCCGGGTTATTTTCCCGCGGCAGGATATCATGAAAGGCAATTACGCCACCCTCGGCGACATGGGGTGAGTAGAGCGCAAAATCTTCTTTGACCCCTTTGTATCGGTGATCGCCGTCGATAAAGAGAAAATCTATTTTTCTGTTGCCCAACAGCGTCTTCACCTTGGCAGCCGACAATTCATGCTGCGAGTTGCCGGGCAGGCAGACAATAACCTGGGAGCCTAAGGCAAACTGTTGATAAAAAATCTGCCGTTGGTGATTGTAGGCATTTTCCAGGCCCGGCGGCAGATCAATTGATATAATGAGCGCGTCATCCGCCGCGGCAAGACTCCAGAGATATATGCTGCCTCCTTTATAGGTGCCGATTTCGCAAACAACTTTTGGTCTTCTTTCCCTTATGAAATAAAAGAATTGTTCGATCTCTTCGCTGTTTTGCTTGGCGCTGATATCAGCGAAAAGCCCGGCGCCGCGGTAGCGGTTTATCTGCTCGCAGGGCTCGGAATTGTTTTGCTGCATGCTTCTGATTTCCCGCAATGAATCAGTCAGGTCTTTTTGAAAAAGATTAACGCTGATTATTTTGGACAGCCGGGAACGGAGTGTTTTTTTATGATTATGATGCGACATATAGGAAGTCCTTGTTACTGCATGTTGTGCAGTTTTTCATACACACCGTGCAGGGCCAGCAGATCGTCGTGATTCCCCTCTTCGACAATTTGGCCGTCCTGCATCACAATAATCCGGTCGGCGTTCTTAATGGTGGAGAGACGGTGAGCGATAATAAAAGTAGTGCGCCCCCGCATCAGATTTTCCAGGGCCTTTTGGACCTCGCGCTCCGATTCCGTATCAAGGGCCGAAGTCGCCTCGTCAAGAACCAGGATAGGAGCATCTTTCAACAGTGCCCTGGCAATGGAAATTCTCTGGCGCTGGCCGCCCGACAGAAGATTACCCGACTCGCCGATTACCGTATCAAGCCCTTCGGGTAGTTGCTTGATAAACTCCATGGCGTGGGCGGCCTCGGCAGCGGCCAAAATTTCCTCTTCCGGCCTGTCATGATCGCCGTAGGCGATATTGCCGCGTACTGTATCGTTGAACAGAATGGTTTCCTGTGAGACAATGCCGATCCGGCGCCGCAGTGATTTCAACGTTACGTCCCTGATATCCATGCCGTCAAAAAGGATTCGCCCTTGCGTCACGTCAAAAAAACGGGGCAGAAGATTGACAAGGGTTGTTTTGCCGCCGCCGCTGGCGCCGACAATTGCCAGAATTTCACCGGCCCGCACGGTCAGGTTGATGTCGGTCAACACTTCGGCCTGGCCGTCATAGCTGAAGCCGACATGTTGAAATTCTATTTCATCCCTGACAGGCGGCAGAACGGCGGCGCCGGGGCGATCAAGCTCTTCCGCCGTCACATCAAGGATGTTGAAGATTCTGACGGCAGCGGCGACACCCTGTTGTAGAACACTGTTCGCGCTGCCCAGGCTTTTAATTGGATCATAAATCATGGCCAGCGCGGCCAGAAAAGAAAAAAACGTACCGGGCGTGGAAACACCTTTTAAAACCTGGTGGCCGCCATACCACAAGATGACGGCAACACTCAGCCCCCCCAGGAGTTCCATAAGCGGCTTGGCGAAATTCCGCAGTTTGCACTCCTTCAGGGTATAAAGAAGCAATGTACTCAAATGCTTCGTAAATCTTTCCTTTTCATACAATTCCATGCCGAAGGCCTTGAGAATCCTGTTACCGGTAATGGTTTCATGCAGAATAGTTGTGACTATGGCGGCGGCCTGCTGCTTTTTTGTACTATAACGGCGATAATTTTTACCGAAGTTGACAATGGCAAAGGCGGAGAGCGGCAGGAAGATAACGGATATCATGGCCAGCTTCCAGTCCTGGTAAAAAATATAGCCTAACAGTCCGACAAGCTTGAAAAAATCAAGCATAACGCTGACCAGGGTAGAAGATACCGCTTTCTGTAGCAGACTGACGTCATTCATAATCCGCGAAATTAATTCACCGGTCGGGGCCTTGTGAAGAAAAGACATGGGCTGTGATATGATGTGATGATATAAGGTGATGCGCAGGTTATTGATAATGCTGTTCCCTATGTAGTCCATGATATAGGAATAGCCGAACTGAAAAGCGCCCTTCACCGCAAAAAGGAGGATCAGGGCAAGGGGAAGCAGGGAAAGCATCAGGTTGTTTTTTTCGACAAAAATTTTGTCCAGCAACGGTTTTACCATATAGGCCTGCGCCGTGCTGAATCCCGCCACGAAAAGCATGCCGATCATGGCGAGGATAAGGAGCCCCATGTACGGCTTGACCAGTTGAAAAACCCGCTTATAAATATTTTTATGCGTCATAAAAAAGAGAACAACATTTGCGGTGGGTTGATATTAGAAAGATACAAAAAGACAGTAAACTTACCATAGATCAACAGACAATTCCAGATTATGCCGGCGGCGGCATGCCCTGCTCAATCACAAACGCTTCCCTTTCGGCACAGCCTCTCCTGCGGATAGATAGCCCCGGCGGACAAACCAGACGTAGACATAGAGGGTCAGAATAAAACCGAGGTAAGAGCCCATGAGCACGTCGCCGACAAAATGGGCCTCGACCAGAACGCGACTGGCCGCCACCAGAACGGCGAACGGCAAAAAAACATACATGCCGCGCGGGAAAAGAAGAGACAAGGCGATCATTGCCGCCCAGATAGTCTGCGAATGTCCGGACGGGAAGGTATTCATGCTGAAATCAAAATTAAAGGGCTGAAATCCATAAATGCCGTCAGCGAGGAAATAACGCGGCCGATAACGGCCTATAACAGTCTTGATTATGTTAAGCGCCAACCCGGACGTGATAATAGCGCTGCAAAAAAAAGCAGCCTGCCGACCAAGGCCCGCCGCCCGCGGCCGTCTGACTCTGCCGTTATGGGACCGACCAAGCAGAAAGCCGCCTGCGGCCAGGCTTACTCCGGGGATAAGCCAGACTTCGGCAAGACCGAGTCTGGTTACTTTTTCAAAAAACAAACGCGCTGCCGCCGGCAGATATTCATGAACGGCAAGCAGCGCCGTTCGATCCACAAAAGCCACGCAGAACAGGCAAATTAGGGCGACAAGGGCAAAACCCATCCATATTCGAACAGTTTGCAGGCCGGCGCCATCCTTATTGAGAAAAAGCATAAATATTTAAATCCATCCAGTCGCCCTTTGAATAGTTAAGCCCGCTGACCTGGCCGATTTTGTCGGGCAAGGGGGTATTGTCGGCGGAGAAAACCGCGGCAAAGGCCGGGAAATTACGGCGCTCGACAACAGCCGCCGCCGACAGGCGCCGTTGTCGCTGTTCCAGCAGATAACGACCGGCGACGGCGGGGCCGGCGAATCTGGTGCCGCTGCCGAGTAGAAAAACCACGCTGGGTTCATCAAAACCGCTCAGGATGACGGGGGCGTGGGGGCGGTCGCCAAAAAACGTTGAAAGCTGTGTCGCCAACCGGGGGCTGATCCAGATGGTTTGCAGGCCGGGAATGACGAAATGAAACAATACAGTCGTAAAAACAACCATACCCAGGGAAGCGGCAAGGGCGGCTTTCCGCCATTTTTTTTGAAAAATGTAAAAGAGCCCGCCCGCCGTTGTCGCGAGAACGGCAAGGGCGGCCAGCATTGCCGGCGCATCGATGCCGCCGCCGTAAGTATGCACGGCATAAAAAACAACGCCGGCCAGCAAAATTCCGGCCATGGCCCAGAAAACATAGGCGATATATGCTGTTTTCCGGCCGAATAGCGCGGCGGGATTAATGCCACGGAGACAGTCGGCGCAGAGCAGGACCAGTGCGGGATAAAGCGGCAACACATAGTGCATGAGTTTGGTCGGCGCCAGCTCAAACAGCAGCCAGCTGGGAATAAGCCAGGCGAGACAGAAGCGAACGGCGGGCCGGTGGCGTTCTTTTATGGCGCCGATAAAAGCCGGATAGGCAAAAAGTGAGGCGGGAAACAGGGTTATCATGGTCAAAATCAGGTAGTAGCCCGGCCAGGCGCCATGCGATTCCTGGCCGCCGACCAGTTTTGTCCAAAGATCGCCGCCCAGCGAGGCATGATAAAAGGCGCCGTGGCTGACAATATAAATAGCCGTCAGCCAAGGCAAAACCAGAAAGCAAAGCAGCGGCAGACCCAGGCCGAAACGCAGATCTTTTATCCAGGAACGGTCCTTGTCCATGGTCAGTAGGGTACCGATCGTCAGCAGACTTATCATCGGCAGAATCGGCCCTTTAATCAGAATGCCGACGGCTGTCGCAACCCAGAAAAGGATGGCAAAACCAAGGATTTTTACGGCGCGGCGCAGATAGATGACGCCCAGGGCGCCTTGCGCCGCCACGGTACAACAAAACAGGGCGGCATCGGTCTTGCCGAGATGTGCTTCAACGACCAGTATCAGGCAGGAGGCCAACATAAAGGCGGCCAGGGCGCCGGTTCTTCGATCAAAAAACTTTTCACCAAAATAACAGATAAGCAATACCCCGGCCAGAGCCGCCAGTAAAGAGGGCAGGCGATAGGCCCACAAGGCCGTTTGGTCGCCGCCGGCAACCAACGCCACGCTTAACGACTGCAGCCAATATATGCCTATCGGTTTTTTATAACGGGGCTGTTCCTGGAAACGGATGTCGATAAAATTGCCTGTTTCAAGCATCTGTCTGGAGGCCTGAACGAAACGGGCCTCGTCACGGTCAAAGGGCGGCAGCGCCATTATGCCGGGCAGATAAAGCAGGAGACAGAAGAATGACAGGCTAAGGAATATCAGGCCGCGGCCCTTGAACCTTTCGTTACTTTTCTTGATCTTCATTGCCGATGCAGGGTGTTGGCTTATGGTAGATAAAATAGAGATTGCGGGCATAAATAAACACCCCGAAGGCCTGCCCGAGTATAAAGACCGGATCACGCCGCCAGATGGCGTAAGAGAGCAGAACCACCCCCCCGCCGATGCTGAAAAACCAGAACAGGTCGGGAATTACGCTCTTGCGCTGCTTTTCGCTGGCAAGCCACTGCAAAATAAAACGCATACTGAACATGAACTGGCCGAACAGGCCGACCGCGATCCAGATGGATTCAGATGAAAAACTCATTTGCCGATTTCCTTTATATCAGGTCTTTGCAGCCGCGCTATCAACCACATAACGCCGAACAGATCGATTATTCCAACCCAGAGACGATTATTAATGCCGTACTTTGATACACCCGCCTGCCGGTGGCGGTGGTGGACGGGAATTGATTCTATCGCATACCCCTCTCTGATAACAAGCGCCGGCATGAACCGATGCATGTGGTCAAAGAAAGGGAGCCGCAGGAACAAATCCCTGGGGAGCATTTTCAAGCCGCAGCCGGAATCCGGCGTCGCATCATGCAGCAGGGCGGCCCGGATGCTGTTGGCAATCCGGGAAGAAATTCTGCGTATAACGGAATCCCGCCGATTCAGGCGACATCCTATTACCATACCGATTTTTTTATGAACCGGCGTCTTCCGGAATATCTCGATGAATCTTGGAATATCGTCTGGGTTATTCTGGCCGTCGCCGTCAAGGGTAACAATATAATCATAAACCGCGTGCCGGACGCCGGTGTATATGGCAGCGCTTTGCCCGCAGGCCCGGCTGTGCCGTAAAATCCGCAAGGCTGGAAAGGATGCGGCCAGCCCGGTTAGAATTGTCGGGGTCTGATCGGTGCTGCCGTCGTCAACAAAGATGATCTCGTAAGAGACCTGGGGCATACCCTGCAAAACGGTGCTGATTTCCTGAAGAAGCGGTCCGACGTTCTCCGCCTCGTTTTTAACCGGTACCACCACTGAAATATTCATGGCTAATCTGTCCTTCGGGTAACCGTTCACCGATTTATTGCTTGACGGGATTTGAGTATTTGATGATATGCATCAAGGGTCTGCGCGGTTGTTCTTTCCCAGGAAAGGTTTTTAGCAAGCTGCTGTCCTTTTTCCTGCAATTGCCTTCTGCATTTTTCATTCATGCCTTGCCGTATAGCCGTGAGCAGTTCGTTATCGTCACGGGGGTCCCGTAAAATTATGGCTTCGCCGTTCCGGATATGCTCCGCCGTTCCACAATAAGGACTGCGGCTCATAACAGTGGCGACTCCGGCGGCCATGGCCTCCACCGGCGACATGGGACAGGGGTCGGCAAGGGTCGGCAGAACAAAAAGATCGGCTATGGCATAAAGCGGAAAAACATCATGCACCAGACCTGTAAAGGTTACCAAGTCAGCTATCTTTAGTTTTTCAGCCTTCTGCCGGTACTTCTGCATTTTGCCGCCGCCGCCGCCGGCGACAAGCAACTTTACTTTTTTGTGACCATATTCCCGCAGGGCCGAGAACAGGCTGTCGAGACCTTTGCGCTTAAATTCCGTGCCGACAAAAAGCAGAATAAAATCAGTCGGCGCGAAATTATACTGCCGGCGTAAAGCCGACTTGTCGGCCCCGGCAACAACGGCGTTGATCCGGTTGTAATCCACACCCGGCCATGCCATGGAAAAGAAGCCGTCCGGCAGATGATAGTTCCTCTGCACGTCTTTTTTTACAGAGGCGGAAACAGCAAGGAGCCGCCGGTCATTTCGCAGGGTGAATTGTTTTTTTTCAATCCAGAGATACGCCAGACTCCTGGGGCTGGTAATAACCGAGAACCGGACCAGCAATTTCCTGAAAAAATCTTTTTTTTCGGTGATGAATCCCCGGTAACAGGGGCAATGGATGGTCAAGATATCAAAGCAGGTAACCCGGTCGTGGGTGTGAATGATGTCAAATGAGTTATCCAGGGCACGCCTTGTAAAAAGAGAAAACAGCAGCTGATTGACGAAACCCGGCCCGGTAAGCGGCCTCGCTATTTTATGAAATGTGATTTTGTCACTGATGGAGTCATCCCAGGTCTGGCAGAAGACATGCACATCATGCTGCTCCGCCAGTCGGCGCGTCACTTCACAGGCATAACGTTCCGCGCCGCCGGTGGTGACAAAATCCCATATTAATACGGCTATTTTAAGTTTATTATTCAAGGGAGAAGAGGAATCGACTATTAATTTTTTACCCTTCACCTATCATATTCCAAAGACCGGCGCAATAAAAATACCCTTTACGCCACCCCTGAATCCGTAGTGACAAATAAAAATGTAGCTGGCAATACGGTTCTCGAAGCATTATATTCTATATGCTCGGTTTGACATATAGGTTCGATAATCTTTTGAGCAATTCATAACAGTATGCTGGATATTCTTACATTCCCAAGCCCGCCCCGCAAAATTCTCATCATTAAGCCAAGTTCCCTGGGGGATATTGTTCACAGCCTGCCTTTCTTAAGCGTTGTCAGCCGAACATTTCCGCAGGCGGAAATTCACTGGGTTGTCGCCAGAGGGCTGCATACCTTTCTTGAAGGACATCCTCTGATAAAAAAGCTCTGGATCATCGACAAGGATCAATGGAAACGGCTCGCCAATCTGCGGCGGACCGGCCGTGAACTTGTCATGCTTTACAGGGGGCTGACAGGGCAGCACTTCGATATTTCAATCGACTTATCGGGACTGCTGCGCAGCGGCCTGATCAGCATGGCGTCTCATGCCGCTCTCAGGCTGGGATTTTCTGATTCGGACGAAGGCAGTCCTTTTTTTTACACGCACAAAATCAAAGGCGGCAACGAGATTCACGCCATTGATCGCTATTTAAAACTGGCGGCTTTCATGGGTTGTAAAATCGATGCCGTACAGTATCCCTTTGCCCCTTACCAGGAGGTCCCGCCCGTCTGCCGTACCCTGCCCCGGCAATACGCCGTCATGGCGCCATCGGCCGGTAAACCGGCAAACCGCTGGCCTGCCGAACGGTTCGGCGCCCTGGCCGCCAGACTCCCTTTGCCGACCGTGGTCATAAGCGGCAGGGCGGATGCGCCGCTGGCAAACGAGGTTGCGGCCGCCTCGCGGGGTCGGGCTGTTTCACTGGGGGGCAGGACCGGTTTAAAAGAGCTTATTTCCATCATAAAAAAGGCTGACTTTTTTATTTCCAACGATACCGGTCCCATGCATATAGCAGCCGCCCTCGATGTTCCGGTGTTTGCTATTTTCGGACCGGCAAATCCCAAAAGGACCGGGCCGTACGGTGACATTCATACCGTCATCAGGGAAAAACTTACCTGCGCGCCCTGTTACCGCCGGGAGAAATGCGGGCACTGGCAGTGCATGAACGAATTGACGGTTGAAAAGGTTTTTGACGGAATCAGGGAGAAACAGGGCTTTTAATGTCGGCCAGAATCCAGGTTACCGCCTCATAAATATCCTCGGCAACAAAGGCTGGCCGCACATCAGGCCGCTGCGGGCCGATATAAGCCAGATCTCCCCTGCCGTATCCGGTGAGGACCAGCACAGGTTTGGCATGACATTTTACGGCCATTTGCAGATCCGACCAGCGATCACCGACGACATAAGAACGGGCCAGGTCCAGATCAAGGGCGTCGCCGGCTTGCGTCAAAAGGCCGGTTCGGGGTTTGCGACAATCGCAGCTTTTACGATATTCCGGCCGTATCGCCTCGGCATGGTGAGGACAGATATATATGCCGTCAACATGAGCCCCTGCCGCGGCCAGTAACCGTTGCATCGTCTCGTGTACTTCCGCAAGCAGCGCTTCCGGGAAATATCCCCGTGCCAGGCCCGACTGGTTGGTCACAACCACCACGGGAATATGCTGTTCGTTAAGCAGGCGGATAGCGGCCGCGGCGCGGGGCAACAGCCGGAAGCGGGATAGATGATTGATATATCCCATCTGCTCGTTGATAGTGCCGTCTCTGTCTAAAAATACTGCTGGTTGCATAATTTTTGTCATTCCTTCCTTGATGGAATCATAAAAAGTCACGGGATGGCTAAGCAAAAAGTTTGATATACAAGGCGTAGTGTATT
>CAYWUR010000037.1:0-10976 GCA_964460745.1 uncultured Desulfobulbia bacterium
TGGTCCATTGTTTTTTTGACGGACAGATTTGTTATAATCCCGAATTTTATGCCGAGTTCAACTATTCTCCCTATAATCTCATCTATGTGAGGATATATGAGCGGCTCGCCGCCGCCGGAAAATGTAATGGCCTTCAGACCGATTCCTGCAAATTCATCAAGAAGTTTCCGGAACCTGGCAAAGGGAATTTCAATATTCTTATCCTGGATGATATATTTGCGCTCGCCGTCAATTTCCTGTTTGTAGGAGCAACGAAGACAATCCTGGTTACATCGCGAAGTTGGGTCGATTTCCACATGAATGGGATATTCCCGGCGCCAGTCGTGATGGACAATCTTAAAAGGGCTTAACTCGTCGAATTTTTTTCGCGTCATGAATTACCTATATTCCGGGTTTACCCGAATCAGGGCCGTGTCCCCGGAATTTTCATGTTTCGTTATCCCCGAGGGTGGGGATGGAGGTCAGGCGGCGTCTTCATACAAGGTACTGATCGGCATGGACGGAGCCAGCTCGTTTATCTTGTCGGCGATTTCCACCTCATACGCATTGGAGGAAATAAGTATCTCGTCAATATTTTCTTCATCCAGCACCGATGGCGCGACAATACGGTAACCACCAAGCGTGCTGCCCCACTTGCAGGCATTGGAATCAATGATGCAGCGAATGTCAATCCGTGAAAAATCAAACTCCTGCAGCAGGGACAAGGTGTGTTCTCCCGCCCCCCATATTGCCACCCGAGTCCGGTTTTCATGCCATCTCTCCAGATGCCTTTCAAGCCTGGCGCATACCTTGGCAATGTTGTCGTTGTACGAGGCAAGTGAACGGGCCAGGGATCGCGCCACCTGTGCATAGTTGTCCGGCGCGGTTTTCGCGGCGCTTGGCGCTGTTTTCTTAAGAATATAGAACAGAGACTCTTTTTCCTCCGCGGCAATAATTGTCAGACCTGCTCGTGAAATGGCGGTCCGCATCGTCGCCGGTGAAAAAAGAAAATTATGGCAGGAGAACATATCGCGAAACGACATAAGCGGATAATGGACCGAGGGAACCTCAAGAATGAAGCGGCCGTTGTCGGCGAGTAGTTTTCTTACCTTGGCAAACCCGGCCAGGGGATCGGCAAGGTGTTCCATGCAATGGTGGGAATAGATGATATCAAACGGTCCGGCCTTAACGGGGAACTCCTCAAAGGCCATATAACGGACATCAAGACCCAGTTTCTCGCCGGCATAGTCGAGGTGGCGTCGGGAAAGGTCGATGCCCAGCGTTCTGCAGCCAAAGACTGTCTTGATATAGGCAAGAAAATGGCCGTCGCCGCAGCCTATCTCCAGAAAAGACATCCCTGAGTTAAGGTTATCTTGGTAGAAATTTTTTTCAACAGCACGCAGATTCTTGTCAAAGAAACGGATATCCTCGCTGCCGTCCATGGGTGAAAAAGAGTCGTTTGCCAGATATTCCCGCCAGCAATCGGGAGTGAGCTGCGGGTTCATAAATACCAGGCCGCATTCCTTGCAAAGCTGGTAGCCAAGGTCGAAACGCAGCCGGTGCGTGGAGGTCTGGAGGATATATCCGGGACGTTCATAGACCCCTTTAAGCTCAGACTCGCCGCATAAGATGCAGTCTCTGTCGTTATACTTCGGGGTAATTTCCTGTAGGTGCTGCATGGCTAATTTGCTTGTTTATTGTATGTAAGTAGACAAAATCTATAGTGTTTTCGTAATCATTTATATCGTAGAGAGTTATGGCGCGACAGCCATAACCTTCGACCACGTCTTGCATGGGGACTTGGGCGACAAAGGACGAGATGAGAACTGATGCATTCCTTCCTGCAAGAATCTCCGGGGAATGAACGGTATAGCCGTGAAATTCCTTACCCCATTTTAATGGCTCACTGTCAAGGATGCCGAGTATTGTTGTCCCGTTTTCCTGGAAATCAATATCAGCCAAAAGGGCCTTGGTATGTTCACCGGCGCCATAGATGAATATTTTTTTGTCCATGGTTGCCAGTCGGACTTGTGCCAGGAATTCGTCACGTTTTTTCGGAAGCTCAGGCATGCATTGCAGGGCCTCGATAAGATACTGGTCGGCGATATCAGGACGGCCAACATCAAAAAATTGTTTTACTTGGCTGCAGAAGATTATGGCCACGGCCTTGTCCCGGAGACGGCGAATATGCTCCGGGGTGTCTTGTTTTCCACAAAGATGGCGTACCATGTTGATCCTTTTCTTACCTTCTTCCGTGAGAACTGTAATGTCACGGCTGGACATCTCCTGGTGGCAGGCAAAATGAGCAAGGGCTTTTGGAAGATAGAGAAAAGGGTGTCTGGCGCCGATCTGAGTGAATATTTCATACTCACCCCGGCCAATGAATGCCAGTTCATCAAGACACAATTTGCGGATAAATGAACTGGGGATGAGGATGTGCATCTCGTCGCAAAAATAGCGTTTGTAATCCCATGGGCCAAATCTTGCGGTATCCGTGATGACGCCGTTTATATCGGTACGATATACGTCACCGTAGATAACGCCGACGTCTGGGTTGGCATGAAATGCCTCTACCACGTCTGCAACCGCATCGGGCAGCAATTCGTCATCAGAGGCGCAAAAACATACTATTTCTCCCGAGACACGATGAACCGCTCGTTCCAGGGCGGCCTGTGGGCCGGTATCCTGCCTTGATTCCAGTTTCATCCGGCGGCAGCTATAACCTTGCAGGATGTCAAGGGTTCCATCGGTTGAGGCACCGTCCTGGACAATGAATTCGAGATTGTCGTAACGCAAACGCAGAAGGCTGTCCATGCATCGCTTGATGCAGTTCTCCCGATTTTTTACGATGGTGATCACCGAGACCAGCGGACGTGCGGATAATTGGGGGAGGGATATAGCCTTTTGTTTTTCCATATGTCTAAAGAGACGAATTTTTTCGTCCGATGATGGATGTGTCGTTGTTTATGAAAATGGGATGAACACGATATCTTCAATATCCACGTCGCACTTATCACGCAGGTGATGGACGATCTGTCTATAGGTGTCATGCGGCCAGGGGAGTACCGCGAAGACATGACCTGCACAGAATTTTTTGATATTTGCCCTGGTGCGTTGCAGGACGGGATAATCTGTTGCCTGGGGACTCTCCATGCCCGGCAATGGTTGTCGGTCTAGCTGATACTGTATATTGAGACTATCGGTATCAAGACCGAAAATCTTCATATATTCCAGAAAGTTTTCCCTGAAGAGAAAAGGCGAAAAGCTCACCGGCCTTTCACTGCATGCTATCTTCAGTAGTCGGTCTCGGAATTGTTCTGTCTGTTCTTGGATATGTGTAAAGATACTGGGCAGGAGATCAAAGTTTTGCAGGCATTTTCGGCACCAGATATTGAGTACAGCGAGCCTCGTTATTATGATTCGGTTGTAGCGTACCTGGCTTCGGCAATGAGGACAGATAACCTCAACGGTATAGAGCGATGTTCCCCTCTGCTGGTCAAAGCCATGCTGGACAACGGATATTACTTGGGCGAATGAACGGCCTAAAGCCCATTGCCTCTCGATTTTTTGAAAGATTTTATGAAATTTATTATCCGGAAGACTTGTCATGTTAATCCGCCGGCAGCCTCCCTGCAGGTAGCCGATTTTATCGGGGATGAGCTTTTTCCCCAGACAGTGCTTCCAGAGGGCTGAACCAGGAAAAGGCGTGATCTGGGCCACGGCATTGATGTTGTACTTGGAACGGTTTTGTTTCCACCACGTGAGGTTTGCTGCCACAGTTTCCATGGTTTCGGCTGGGTCGCCGAACAAGAGATTACCGCCGGTGCTGATCCCGGCATTTTTTGTCAGGGCGTATTTTTCTTCCACCATCTTGATGGAGGTGTGTTTTTTCATGCTTTTAAGGATATGGTCGGTGGCATTCTCCAGGCCGTATCCTAAATAAAACATGTCGGATTTTTTTAATTTTTTTAAGGTTTCCAGTGAGATGCTGATATCCGGGCGGGTCTGGGCCATCCAGTTGATATTATAAGCACGGATACGTTCGCAGAAGCCACTCATGTACTCCTCGTCCATGGAGAACAGTTCATCCATTATGTAAAGAATGTTCACCCGGTATTTGTTTACATAGACATCGAGTTCAGTAAAGAAGCTGTCCAGGGAACGCTGTCGGTAGCGGTTGCCCAGTGGGTGATAACAAAAGGTGCAGTTGTAATAACAACCGCGGCTGCAGATAATCGGCAGGAACCGTGGGTCGTCCTCTAAGAACATAAATGGACTGTCGGTGACCCGCTGATTATCCAGATAGACATCAATTGCGAAGCCGTCATAATCAGGAAGAGGAAGGGTGTCGATATCTTCCACAACCCGTCTTTTTTTTGTCTGTACGGCGGCACCTCGTCCATCGCGGAAGATAAGGCCGTCGATATTATGCATATCTCCATTGTCTCGTAAAGCGCACAGGAGATCCACGACGGTTATTTCCCCTTCGCCCAGCACCCCGAAGTCCATGGGAAGATGGTCAAGCATCAGTTTCGGTTCGCTGGTAACCAGACCGCCGCCGACGATGGTGGTGATATCCTTTCTTGCGTTTTTCGCTGCAGCGAGGATTTCATGCACCATGTTATATTCGCGGGACAGGCCGCCGGTGGCAACGATGTCAATTCCCTTGACTTGGATGCTGTCGGTAATGACGGCAGCTGTCGGCACATCGGTGTGATTGAGATTGAGGGTTTCCACATCAAAGCCGCTTTTTTTCAGCGCAGCGGAAATGTATAAAACACCGAGCGGCATGTCGTAGTAATCGCCGGATTTTTCCACAAGCTTCGGCATGACGATAAGAATTTTCATGGCAGATACTCAGAAAAGATGCTCATAGATTGTTAAGAAGCGAGCAGAGGGAGATGATTTTTTCTTCCTTCAGGTCGGGATAGTTGCCGATGTAGTAGCCGTAGAAATGAATATGCTCTGTTTCCGGGAAGTCTTTATATGCTTTTTCCGGTAAAAGTTGTTGCAGATAGGGCTGACGGAGTTGATTGCCGCCACCGGAACTGCCACGCCGGAATTCGATCCCCGCCGCGTTTAGGGCCTCTTCCATCCTGTCACGCAAGACAGGGTCCGCTTCCTTTATGACCAGGTTGAATGCGTAATTGGAGCTGCCTTCCAGGTCGAAATCGGTGCGGTATTTTGTCGAATCCAGATGTTGGAGAAATAACCGGTGATTGCGGTTCCGTTTTTCAATGTTGGAGTCAAGCCTGACAAGCTGGCTTCTGCCGAGTACCGCCCCCAGTTCCGTGTTCCGGACGTTAAAGGCCGGGTAGGCAAAGATAAAATCCGGCGAAAGGTCGGGGTGGTTGTTTACGAAACGTCTCTGGAGATCAGTATTGCCAGCTTCGCGAACCATACCGTGAGAACGCAGCATGCGAAGGCTGTCGTATATTTCATTATCGTTTGTGCAGACCATGCCGCCCTCAATCGTACTCATATGGTGAGCAAAGTAAAAAGAGAAGTTGGATATCAGGCCGTAAGCTCCGAGTTTACGTCCATGAAAGGTCGCTCCGTGCGATTCACATACATCCTCCAGGAGGGGAATGTCTCTTTCCTGCAACTCGTCCAGGAGACGATCGGTCAGGCCGTTAAAACCTTGAACATGGGTCGTGAACACACCTTTAGTACGATCAGAGAGTTTTGAAATGATCAGCTCGTCATTCATGCACAGGTTCCGCGGGTTTATGTCTACAAAGACAGGGGTAAAACCGTTTAATAAAACCGAGGAGATATCTGAAACCCAGGTTAACGGTGGAACAATTATTTCTCCAAGGCCATAAAGATGCTTGATAAGTGCGATAGTGATCAGGTTAGCGGAAGCGCCGGAGTTGACAAATACGCTGTGCTTCACTCCAAGCCAGTCAGACCATTCTTTTTCGAATAAGAGGACATTTTCACTCTGCGTGAGCCGGGGAGCGGTGCGCAAAAAGGCGATAAGCTCATCGATGTCCTCAAGGGTGATATTGTTATCCATTAATGGCCAGGTGAACGGCATACTGTTCTTTGTCATATTTTTTTCGCCTTTTTGGCAGGCGAAAGATCGTTGTCAATATTTTTATCCCATTCCTTTGGGGCATCAAACTGGGTATGGATACGTTCGAGGCGGTGCGCCGTCATGGACTGAATGTGGCGGACTGTTTCAAGGCCATAGGTCCGCTGCATCTTGTCGAGATAACGGGGATTTTCAAAGTAGGCGTTGAAGGCGTAATCGCGAAAGCTCAATATCTCCCCCGGAGTTAAATTGTTGGTAGGTAACGGCAGACATTCAGGCGAATACTGGGAATACCCCACCCAGTTCCGCGGCAACGGTGTCCCGTTGCCAAGCGCCTGCTTATAGAGCTGCGAGCCGGGATAGGCCATGGTAACGTAGAAATTGGCCCATTCGGCGTTGATCTTAATCGCCAGGTCGAGGGTGTCCTGCATGCTGTCGAAATCATCATCCGGTAAACCGAAGATGAAGTTGGCGCTGATATACAGGCCGGCCGCGTAAGTCGCCGCAATCACTTGTTCGACGATACCCGGATCGTAGGCCTTGTCAACCCCTTTAAGAACCCGTTCGCTGCCAGACTCAAAACCGTAGGCAATCCAGTTGATTCCGGCCTGTTTCATTTTTTGGAGCATCAACGGCGTTACGGTATTGAGACGGGCGTAGGCCCACATATTGAGATCATAACCGCGCTCGATCAGCAGGTCGCATATTTCCACCACCCTTTTTTCATTGACGGCGAAGAGCTCGTCGATGATTTTGATATTGCGGATGCCGTAATTTTGCACAAGCAGGTCGATATCCTCGACCACTCGTTGCGCGCTACGGAAGCGGATGCCCGATTTGCCGAAAATGGCGTTGATGCAACAGAAAGCACAGTGATAGGGGCAGCCGAGACTGGTAAAGACAACGCCGTAGGGCTGACGCGCAACGATATTGTCGAAACAGTGCCAGTTGTGCGCCCGGTACCTTCCCATCGGCAAAAGGTCCCATGCCGGAGATGGCAGCCTGTCCAGATCGGCGACCAGTTCCGCCGTCGCGGGATGGATAACGGTTGTCCCGTCGCGCTGCCAGAGTCCGGCAATGTCGCGGGTCGTGCCGCCGGTATTGAGTGCCTCGACCAGTTGTCGGAGCGTGAAGAAGCCTTCCCCTTGGCAGACGTAATCGGCACTGCCCTCTACCAGGCTCTGTTGCGGCAAAGCAGAAGGATGCAGACCGTGCAGTAGAGTCTTGATCCGTGGGTTCAATTGCCTGAGGTGTCGGATTATCTCCTCGGCGCCGCTCATGTTCATGGTCGACGCCGAGGGATTGGTGCCGGAAACCGAAAGCACCGCCAGCTTCGGCGCTATATCGTTGATCCGTTGCGTCGTTTCGGCAAAGGTCAGCTGCTCGACCTCGACGTCGAGCAGGGCAACCGCAATCCCATGCAGGCGCAGGTAGGCCGCCAAGAGCGCGGCCCAGAGAGGTGGCTCGTAAGCGGTAAGACTGTAGGCGTCCAGCTCGCCATAGAGCTGTTTCTGATTGCCCGGCTTTACGATGATGACATCCATTGGCAACCTCTTTCAGTAACGGGGCCTGACCAGTTTCTTGCTCAAGACCTTGGTTTTCAGAAACTCCCGGATTTCAGCACCGAAGGTCTTTTCTACCATCTCCAGATAAGCAGATCGTTCGAAATACCCGATAAATGTCTTGTCTCTGAATTTTTGGATATCTACAGCCGATAACTGTTCGTTTCTCATCGGTATGGCGTCGGGCGTGAAAAAATCATATTGCCCCCATTTCTCCGGCAGCGGATAATAGGCGGCGAAAGCAGCCGCAGACTTAGCCTGCTTTGCAGTTTCCTCCATAACAAATATTTCCCTTTTCCTCCAGCATTTTCTTGATACGCCTGGTTATTCTTTCGGCATCCGGCGCCATATTCTGGTATGGTGGGTAGAGACATTTGGTTTCATCTTGTAGCCCGAGAGCGCTGACCGGGCAGCCGGTTGCCTCGGTCAGCGCACAGGCAATCGTCTGGGATGCGCCGCAGATCTCATAGCCGGCGTCGACTACCAGCCCCCGGCCGCTGGTACGCAAGGGCGCCAGGCCAGTTCCCGTTCCCCAAGTTTAAGTGGTTTGAGTCTCTGACCAAGTGGACAATATTGACGCGAATTCCCTGTCCGCTGCCACCCTTTCCAGGGTCTGTCAAGTAAAAAGGGTCTATCCTGATTTCCCAAAACGACTATTGCACCAAGTGGTCGGGCTAAAGCCCCTGTAGCTTTTTAGCTTGAGGAACCCCTTCAAAACACTGTAGTTTTTAGTGCGCAGAAACTCACAGAATTCTGGGCAGGTGATTTTCCTGCCTCAGGCCTGTTATGGTGGGAGTTCTGAGAAAAAGTCCTTTTGGGAAACTCGGATATCGCCAGTAAAAAATGCGCTTCTGGTGAAAAATATTTGTTGTTTTAGATGGTTATGCTCACTTTCATCCGCTCCTTAACGTACGGTTGGGTACACATTTTGGGATAAAAAGTTTACGAAATGTTTTTATATTTATCATAAAATCAACTAGTTATCTGTTGTCTGGGGATCGCTGGGATCATCTTGAAGAACGGTCATAAACAGTTAATTTTTTTCTACAATCATTGATTATCTTTTGGGTAATCATCTCTAATCCTAAACCATTTACCTCATAAAGATGTTCTCGGTTTCCCACGTCGAAAACATATTTATCTTCGAAACCAATTTTTGTCATTCCTATAAAAATTCCATTAGAAAAACATAAATTTTCAATTTTGGAATCGAGACTTCCCTTATTTAGAAATGATTCCTCCATTGACACGACATGTTTATATGTTTTTAGCTTTTCAGCAAGGACTTTGTCTGCAAATGGCTTTAACATATAAACATCAAAAACTGCGGGAGAAATTCCGGAATCTTTTAACATCTGCGCTATTTTCAATGCTACATGAGTCATATAGCCCGTTGAAACGATACAAACGTCATTACCACTACGCAGTTCAATGAAACCATTTTCAATGGAAATAGCGTCCTGGTCACGATGCAGTTGCGGCTGAGGTTTACCCTCCAACCGAATATATTTCGGGCCTGAATGCTCAAGTGCGTAATCAACAAAAGATTCTGTTAATAGAGGATCACTAGGAGAAAATATAGTAAAGTTAGGCAGTACATTTATTACGCAGCTATCTTCAAGGCAATGGTGCGTCGGCCCGGTTACATCGTAACTTAGTCCAGACCCTACACTAATAAAATTGATATTGATGTCTTTAATCTGTGACATTAATGACACACTTGTTCTTAATTGTTCATAAGCCCTCATCGACAAGAACGGAGCTATTGCATAAGCAAAAACCTTATAACCCTCAAGAGCGAGACCGGCGGCGACACCTACAAGATTCTGTTCTGCAATACCAACATTTATAAAGCTCTCCGGAAAATTATTTCTGAGCTGATCAAGCGCGGGCGAACCCAAATCGGCTGATACAAAGAACACAGACTTGTCAGTTTCCATTTTTTCATAAAGCTTTGCGATAAAAACATCTCGCAGTACCATGGCTTTCATTTCAATTTATCTCCTCAAGTAAGAGGTCTATCTCTTCAACAGTCAAGGATTTAATATGACAAAGAGAATCAGTTTCCAGCCTGCTTACCCCTTTCCCTTTAACCGTGTTAGCAATAATTGCCAGAGGGCTCAAGTTCTCCGCGCTTTTGATGCTCGACAAAGTGTCGTACAATTCCTCAATATTATGGCCGTCAACCTCCATCGTCTGCCAGCCGAAGATTTTAAATTTATCACCAAGGGTTCCAAGATCAATTATATTCTTACAATAATCGAGCATACATATTTTGTTATTGTCTATGATTAATGTAAGGTTATTCAGTTTATGATGTGCGGCAAACATAATAGCTTCCCATACTGATCCTTCATTTAGCTCTCCGTCGCCGGACAAGACAATAACTTTTTCTTGACGCTTTTTTCTCTTAAGGGCTAACGCAATTCCGCAAGCCACTCCTAAGCCATGCCCGAGAGAACCATTAACGGTTTCATAACCCGGAATTGAACAGTCTGGAATATCCCCAAGAATTCCACCTATCTGTCCAACCGACTTTAGTTGCTTCATGTCAAAATAACCCAAGTCAGCCAAAATTGGATAAAATGAAATCGAACCGTGGGCTTTGCTTATAATAAATCTGTCCCTTTTCTCCCAAGATAACTCCTGCGGGTTATGTTTAATTATTTCGCCATAAAATAGGGCGGTAAGAATTTCAATGCATGATAATGAGGAGGCTAAACGTATGCCGGGGGCGATCCGGTGAATTTTAAGTAATTCTTTTTTGACCCAGACAGACTTGCTTCGTAACAGTTCAATAGAAACCATGTTGAATATACCTCTTGAGGCAGGACTCGCCAGCGGTATGATAAGATTCAGACAGCATCATCGCTCGAACGTAGCTCGCGAAACACAAAGGGAATCTGGTCGCGCCGTTCCGCTTCCTGTTCCGGATACTTGGCCTGCAAAGGATCGTAAAAGATGATCTGGCTGCCGCATTGTTCAAATTTGAACGGAATATGCAGCAGATCTTGTAAATTGCCCCGCACCTTGTCCTGGTACTCCGGCGGCACGAACAGCAACATAAAACCGCCACCGCCGGCCCCGGTCAATTTGCCGCCGATCGCGCCGGCTTTGCGGGCGCGTTTATAAAGCTTGTCTACCTCGTTATTGGTCACCTTGGCGCCAAGACCGCGTTTCAGCATCCAGGCTTCGTGCAGCAGTTCGCCGAAAGCCGTGAGATCGCCATTGCCGCTCAGGATAGAAATTCCATCCTGCACCTGTTGCTGCATTCGCTGTAGTTGCTCGGTGCGATGATTGATCTTTGCCACCATGCTGTCGGCGATATCGGAGCTGGTACGCTTGATCCCGGTGAAAAAAAGCATCAGATGCGCATTCAGCTCGGCCACGCGTTCCTC
>CAYWUR010000038.1:0-10599 GCA_964460745.1 uncultured Desulfobulbia bacterium
ATCTGTGTATAATGGGAAAGATTCCCGGGATGGCTCAGGCCGACCACGGGCTGCAGAAAGATGTTGGCGCCGGCGTCACGGGCCGCCCTGAGAGCCATCTCCCTATGGCGGCGGTGCATATAGCCTTCCGTATGAAAACCTATAACATGGCGCCAGCCGTTCCGGCTGAATTTTCGGTGGGCCTCGGCCGGTGTATGTCTTAGATCCATGAAGTCATAATGGATGGGCAAGTGGAGTCCTTCAAGGGTGCCTCCTATATAGGAGGCACTGAATTCATTATACAGCAAATGAACGCCTGGATGCCTGGCCGGGTCATCCGTGCCGTATACGCGCAAGGCTTCATGTCTCTTGTCCGGTTGCCAGATATCATTAATTGTCAGCACGGCCAGCATGAATCCTTCTTGATCATTTAAGGCAACGGGTTGACCACGTGTTAAGGATTCGGCTATTTTTTCTTTGACATCCAGACAGATCGGCATGGGCCAGATAGTGCCGTCGGCAAGGTGCATTTTATCCAGAACGCTTTCATAGTCTTGTTGGTCAAGAAACCCGCTCAATGGGTAAAATGCCCGGTTTAAGAGGAGTTCCAGATCACAAAGCTGCCTGCTGTTCAGATCTATGGATGGATAAGATAGAGCGGCTTTTCGTAAGCTTTCGATACGCCTGAAATGAACGAGCAGGCTTTCGGCATAGTCATTTATGTTTCCTTTATTTGTTTGTTCAGGCATTGTTGGGATTTCCCTTTTCTGTCTGTCGGATAATACAAAAAGAGGCCCACGACTTTTATTCCGGCACAAAAGCAGGGCATAATAGGTTGCATCGAGTTCAGTCTCTGGCGAACGCCCATGGAAGCAGGTTAATAGTATCTATGCTAAATTCTTGCGCATGGGGGGCAAGTTGTCAATCTTTCTTTTCGGTTTCAGGTCAATAATCTGTTGGTTGGTTTTCGCCCGGCAGCTTAACACAAAAAAAATCGGTTTATTCCGGTATGAAACAGGCAAAGATTTCCCTTGTATTTCAACGGATTAATTATTTAAATTGATTGGCAACAGGTCTCAGGTTCGGCCGAGTTTGAAGAAAGGGTTCGGCTGCAAAGAAAACGGAACGATAATTCGGTGGGTAGGTCAGGCATATGGATATACCAAAAGTTTTGATTGTTGACGATGAGCTTGTCATAAGACAGGCGATGACAAAGGCTTTAAAAGATAATGGCTACGAGCTGTTGTTTGCCGAGAATGGCAAGGAAGGCCTGGCGGTTTTGAAGGAACAGGAACCCAGTCTCATATTCCTTGATCTGCGAATGCCGGTTATGGATGGCTTCGGTTTTTTGAAAAAAGCAAAGATTAAACCGGATGACCCCTATCTGGTAATAGCGATTACCGGCCATGGTGATGATGAAGAGGTGCAAAGATGTTATGAACTGGGGGTTAACTTTTTTCTAAGAAAACCGCTCGGCTTGACGGAGGTTTCCTGCCTGGCCCAGAGATGTATAGAGTTAAAAAGGCTTGAACTGGAGGTCAGGTCACACAGGGATAATCTGAAAAAAAAGGTGGAGGAACGTACCAGGGAGTTGCATGAACAGTTGCATTTTCAGCAGAATTTGATTGATTCCATCCCCGTGCCTGTCTTCTTTAAAAATACCCAGCTGCTTTATATAGGGTGCAACAGGGCATATGAAAAGTTCGTCGGTTTCAGCAAAAAGAAAATCATCGGCAAGACTGTTAACGAGATCATGCCGAAAGCCGCGGCCGAAGAGCAGCATCGGCATGATCTCGAATTATTGCGCAAGGGGGGCCGGCAGATCTTCGAGAGCAGGATCGTCGATTCTGCCGGCGTTCGTAAGGATGTATTTTTTTATAAAGCTGTTTTTAAGAGTAAGGAGCAGACTGTTTGCGGTATTATCGGCACTATCATTGATTTTACCGAGCGGAAAAGAATGGAGGAAAAACTGACGGTCAAAACCTCTGAACTCGAGGAAGCCAATACGTCGCTCAGGGTTTTATTCAGGCAGATGAAACAAGCCAAGGAAGATACCGAAGATAACATGCTTTGCAACTTACGGGATCTGGTTTTGCCATATATTGAAAAGATGATGATCATATCGCCTACAGAAGAGGGAGAACTCGAATATAAGGAATATCTGAAAATCGTTAAGGTAAATCTCGACAAGATTACTTCAACCTTTCATCATACTTTGTCCTCAAAATATCAGGGAGTGAGTCCGCGAGAAATTCAGGTTGCCGATCTGATCAAAAAAGGGAAGACCAATAAAAATATGGCGAAATTGCTGGGTATCTCCATGAGTGCCGTACAATTTCACCGGGATAACTTGAGAAAGAAGTTACGGCTTAAGTATAAGAAAAAGAACCTAAAAGCATATCTTCTGTCCCTAGATTAAGCGACAACAATCACCGAATACGTCCGCACGCCGGATAGCCTTTGTTCCTTGCGGATATCTTTTCGGCGCTTGTGATCGTCTTTCTTGCACCCTATAAGCCACGCTGGTAATGTTCCCCGACCGGGAACCTTGTGGTTATCAGCCGCAATCAGCGGCATCGTTGGGATTATACGAGTCCGACGCATAACGGTAAAGGTAGTCGTTTAATTTTAAGAGATCATTGTTTGATAGAGCGTCCCAGGCGCCATTTTGAGCGCATTTTGAATATTTTTGAAAAAACAGCCTGGTCCATGCCCGCATGCTTTTCGATTCGGTGTGGATGAATTTAGCGTTTTGGTCATTCCCCCTGTGGTGGCAATTTTTACATACCGTTGTAAAGAGCTTGCGACCGTCCTCCAGGTTCGGAAAAGTAAGATTACGCATAGTATTGGTATTGGGATCGAATCGTTTCGTAGGGGATGCCGCCGGCCCTGAAACAGCCGAAAAGAAGAAAATAATAGATAATGCAACGAGCAGTAAGGCGTTATCGGATTTCATGTTAATGACCTCGCTTGTTTTTATTAAATGGACGGATTTGTCCACGTAAGTGATCACTTACAGGTACAGGTTATTTGCCAAAGCCGCAGGATGGATAACGGCATATTTTACATTGTCGGCAGAGGCCGCCGTGGCCGAGTTCGGCCAAATCCTCCCGCCCGATTTTTTCACCGGCAAGAACGCGGGGCAGGATTAGATCAAGGACCGTTATTTTATGAAACATGCTACAGGCCGGCAGGCCCAGGACAGGGACAGAGTTAATATAACCAACCAGGAACATGGCGCCGGGTAGTACCGGGGTGCCGTACACTATGTCGCAAGCCCCGGCTTGCAGGATGCCAAGCCGGGTGACGTCGTCGGGATCTACCGACATGCCACCTGTTGTTACGATAAGGTCCGCGCCGTTCTCGAGGCAGTGCTGAATATTCCGGGCTATTGTATCAACATCGTCCGGCGCGAACTGCACGTCGATTACTTCCGAGCCTGTTTCTCCGAGTTTCCGGCGGAGAACAGGTTCAAAACCATCCTTGATGCGGCCCTTATAGACTTCGTTGCCGGTGATGACAAGCGCGGCCCGCGCTTTCTTGACAGGCAGAACCCGGACGATTTTCTCCTCCCCCCCGGCAATCTCGACTGCTTGCCGAACCAGGGAACGCTTGGCGGTCAAGGGTATCAGCCTGGCGGCGGCGATTTGTTCGCCCTTCCTGACCGGGGTATTGGTGTGTAGCGTGGAACACATGACTTCGCCCAGCAGATTGAAATGGTATAAATTGTCCTTATTTATTTTTAATATGCCGTCGTGGGCGGCCATGAGATTTATTTTGCCTTCCGTCGGCTCATCACTGCATGCCGTACCCGGGCCGGCCAAAGCGGCAGCCAATTCAAGGGCCGCTTCATTTTCATGAATTTCATCCTCCGCCAGCCGGAGAATATAGATATGCTCTTTCCCGAGTTTTTTCAGATGCGGAATATCCTCTTCTCTGATAATGTGGCCTTTTTTGAAGGCCCGACCCTTGAATGATCCACGCCTTATTTCCGTGATGTCATGGGGAAGGACCATCCCGACAGCCTCTTGCAGAGGCACTGTTGTTTTCATTTGTTTTATTCCAAAAATTGTCCTGACAGCGGCTGAATCTTGTTCAGCCTGTATCGTTTTTACAAACCTAATTATGATGAACTCGTAAAAAGTAACGGGATGGCTAAGTAAAAATTTCGATATACAAGGAGTACCCCGCAAGGGGGTATAAATGGGGTATTTTTGCGAGAGAGGCCATACATATGGTATGCCGAGCGAACAAAAATGCTCCACGACGCAGTAGATCGGATTTTTTACGACGCCATCAATTATAAGTAATATAATAATTGCCACAGCAACAAGCAACTAAACAAACTCTAAACGCGGTTTACATATGGGGGAATAAGATGATCAGTAAAGAATTGCTAAACATCATTGCCTGTCCCAAATGCAAGGGGCCGGTGAAGTTAACCGACAAACGTGACGGCCTTGTCTGTGAGGCTTGTAAATTGGTATATGAAATCAGAGATGATATTCCTGTCATGATAATTGATGAGGCGAAAAAATGTAAGTGATCACTTAATGTAATAGGGGCTAGCTTCATTTTAGGTGCTTGTGCCTCGTGAAAAGTAATTGGTGATATATGGATATGATAAATATGCTGGCGGACTTTCGGTTAATCAGCGGTAATATTTTATTGCAGCGTTTGGCGGTGGTAATAGTTTATGCGTTGCTGGCAAAAGGTACGGATATTTTTATTGATAGGTTCCTGCGTCGGCTGGTTCGGCGTACCAGTGTCAGTTTTGATGATCTTCTGGTAACCATTTCCCACGGCCCGATCTGCTGGACGGTATTATGCCTCGGCCTCTTGCACGCCTTTGTTTTGCAGCCATTGCCGCCCCCGTGGCAAATGGTTCTGCCCGGTCTGGCGAAGAGTATAATTCTGACGGTATGGTGGCTGGCCATTCTCCGCATGATTAATCTGCTGGCCGAACAGAATCTGGCGGAGGCCTTGACGCGTGGGAAAGTCGGTCAGGATCTTTTTTATTTGCTTAAAAATATTGTCAGGGTCGTGGCTGTTATCGTGGGCCTTCTATGGTTGCTCGCCATCTGGCGGGTGGACCTTACCCCTCTTTTTGCTTCCGCCGGTATTGTTGGTATTGCCGTCGCCTTGGCAGCCAAGGATACCCTGGCCAATTTTTTCGGCGGTATAAGTATTTTTGCGGATAATACCTTTAAGGTTGGTGATTATATAATTCTCGACGGCAATGAAAGAGGGGAAGTCGTGGAAATAGGCATTCGTTCCACCCGGATTAAAACCCGGGATGGTGTGTTGATTACTATTCCCAATTCGGTGTTGGCCAATTCTAAGATTATCAATGAAAGCGCGCCGATTCCCCGTTTTCGGATAAGGATTCCGATCGGCGTGGCCTATGGCAGCGATCTGGCGGAGGTCGAAAAGGTTCTGCTGGCGGTTGCGCATGAAAACTCCAGCGTTTTGCCGGACCCCGCGCCGCGCGTCCGCCTTCGTCTTTTCGGCGATTCTTCGGTGGACTTTCAATTACTGTTCTGGGTGGCGGCCCCCAGTCTGAAGGGCCGGGTATCTCACGATATTCTGATGGCCGTTTATCAGGCATTCGGCGAGAGAGACATCGTCATTCCCTTCCCGCAAAGGGATGTCCATATCATGCCCCCCGCCGGCACGGAATAATCCCACGGTGGTGGTTTATAACCTGGATACTATAAATGCCCCAGGGGCCTTTTAAAAGTGAAGTAGGAAGGTTCAGTAACCATTTTCCGTCCTGCTTCCTTAGTGTTACCGCCTATAGCAGTGAAGGGGAGGGATACAATAAAAAAGGCGGTGCCGACGGTTGTTGCTGCAATGCCTAAAGGCCTGACAACGACGAGGTCAAGTATCATTTTTTCGGCGCTTACGCTATTATCCTGATATTGATCATCAGCCAGGGCTCTGGCGCCACTCAACGGTACGGAAATTAAAGTGATGACGGCAAGTAACACCAGGTGCCGTTTAATTATTTTCTGCATACATTCCTCCTCTTCCATTTAAGGCACCATTATTAATGATGTATTAGTAAAAAGTCCTTTCTTGCCGTCATTCCGGCGAACAAACTTGGGGACGGATTTCAAATCCGTCCCCGGGATTTCTTGAAATTACTGGATTCCGGGTCAAGCCCGGATGACGAGAATGATGATTTGCGACTTTTTACGAATTCAGAGCGCTTATTCCATCCTGTTGTTTTGAATGAAATATTCTAACTGCGACATCTGTCCAGGCGTGAGTTCACCGAATTGAATATGGCGTCGCCGTTCCGTTATGGAAGACGGCAATCCCTTGTCAATCAGGCTGTCGGAGATGGTTCTAAGCGGTATATTTTCCATGTAAAAATTTTCGCTTAAGACGATGCCTGATTTAAATGAATTATCAGGCCATTTTTCGGTGTCGATATAACGGAGAGCAAAGCCGCCCATGCTGATGTTAATGATTTTGCCGATTTTGTTTCTATTAACATTGGCAACGAAAGAATGGTCTTTGAGTTGATGCCGTTTATGTTCCCGTCGTTCCGTTAGTTCCCCCTCGTCCGTCATGATAAGCCCCGGTTTGAATTTTGATGGCGTCGTATTTCAAGCCTTAGCTTGACAATATATATGTATTCACATAAAAGTCAGTCCAAAACTTTCGATCAGCATTGAATGGACTTTATTATTCGAGTCCATCAATTAATGCATATGCAACATTTATGCAATCCATTTGTATTCTTCACTTTATCTTTAGTTTTAGCTTGTTATGTAAAAAATATGTGCTGGCTCCGTCAAACGGCATGGGGCGTTTGACGTTGATAATGGGAGATATGCCGTAACAGCGGGGCATATAACGCTATGCGTAAGGTGGACTGCGAGGTTGAAAACCAGGAGGCGTGACAAAAAAACGACGAAGCAATTGAAAAAAATCAACTGCTTCGTCGGGGCCTTTGGGCTGCATATTTCAGGGAGAGACAGACGCTACTCCGCCGCTATTCCCAGTTCCTTTTCCTTTGCCGCAACCGCCAGACGGGTTTTTATGGCGGTATCCGGAATAAGGCTCATGGAATCTATGCCGCATTCAACAAGATAGGTGGCGAATTCGGGGAAATCGCTGGGCGCCTGTCCACAGATGCCGATTTTCCGGCCGCGCCGTTTTGCGGTATCAATGACGTTCTTGACCATGGTCTTGACGGCCTCGTTACGTTCGTCGAAGATATGGGCCACCAGGTCGGAGTCCCGATCCAGTCCCAGGGTAAGCTGGGTAAGGTCGTTGGAACCGATGGAGAAACCGTCAAAAACATCGGCAAAGGCGTCGGCTGAAATGACGTTGCTGGGGATTTCGCACATAACATATACTTCCAGGCCGTTTTCGCCCTGAATCAGGCCGAATTCTCTCATTACCTCAATAACCCTCTTGCCTTCCTCCGGAGTACGGCAGAAAGGCACCATGAGTTTTATATTGGTCAAGCCCATGTCGTTCCTTGCCTTAAGCAAGCCCTGACATTCTATACCGAATGCCGGTTTGTATTTGGCATCGTAGTAGCGGGAGGCGCCTCGCCAGCCGATCATCGGATTGCTTTCCTCGGGTTCATAGAGCCTGCCGCCGATAAGATTCGCATATTCGTTGCTCTTGAAGTCCGACAGCCTGACGATTACATCCTTGGGATAAAATCCGGCGGCGATCCGGCCCACGCCTTCCGCAATTTTGTCGATAAAAAACTGCTTTTTGTCCGTTGGGTAAGCAGAGGTCCGTGTTTCAATAGCCTGGACAACCGCGGCAATTTCGGCGTCACCGGCTGCCGCCTTGGCCTTCAGGTCGTCAAAGTAATAGAGCGCCAGGGGATGAATGCCTATGTGGGAGTTGATAATAAATTCTTCACGGGCCAAGCCCACTCCTTCATTGGGGATCTGTCCCTCGATAAAGGCCTTTTCAGGGATGCCGACGTTCATCATGATTTTGGTATGGGTGGCCGGGACGCTGTCAAGGTCCAAGGTTTCAACCTCAAAGGCGAGAAGTCCTTCGTATATATTGCCGGTTTCACCCTCAACACAGGAGACTGTTATTTTATCGCCGCTCTTAATTATCTTGGAACCGTCTACCGTGCCGATTACGCAAGGGATTCCCAACTCGCGGGAGATTATTGCCGCGTGGCAGGTTCTGCCACCGCGGTTTGTGACAATGGCGCCGGCAATTTTCATGATCGGCTCCCAGTCGGGATCGGTCATATCCGTTACCAGAACTTCACCTTTTTTAAAGTCATGGATGTCACTGACGTCTTCTATTACATGGGCCGTACCCTGCCCGATTTTGGTACCTACTGCCTGGCCGGTTACAACAACCTTACCGGTCTCTTTCAGGACATATGTTTTAATTTGTCCTTTTTTGGCCTGGGAGTGGACTGTCTCCGGCCTGGCCTGTACTATAAAAAGGTCACCGGAGCCGACCGATTTGCCGTCACCATCTTTCGCCCATTCGATATCCATGGCTTTGCCGTAATGATCTTCTATGATACAGGCCCATTCGGCGAGCTTTAATATTTCATCCTCATTGAGTACATAGCTTCCTCTTTCCGCCGGGGTGGTATCGATATTTTTAACAGGCTCTTCGGCATCCGCGTCGTTGTCATAAATCATTTTTATTTCTTTACTGCCGACCCGTTTCCCGACAATTGGTTTTTTCCCTTGTTTCAAGGTTGGCTTGAAGATGTAATATTCATCAGGATTAACAGCGCCCTGCACGACGTTTTCCCCCAACCCCCACGCACCGGTCAGAAAAACGGCGTCTTTGAAGCCGCTTTCCGTATCGATTGAAAACATAACGCCGGAGCAGGATGAATCGCTCCGCACCATTTTCTGGACTACTATGGAGAGATAAACATCGAACTGGCCAAACCCTTTGTCGTGCCGATAGGAGATGGCGCGGTTGGTGAAAAGGCTGGCAAAACAGCGCCGGCAGGCATCGATTAATGCGTCATCCCCGCGAATATTGAGGTACGTTTCCTGTTGTCCGGCAAAAGATGCATCTGGTAAGTCTTCCGCGGTAGCGGAGGAGCGGACGGCGACATCGACGCCGGGACCATATTCTTCTTCCATCTTTTTGTATGATTCAAGAATCGCTTGGCGCAAATCCGCGGGAAACTCGGCGTTGCGGATAATATCGCGTACCTTTTTGCCGCGTTCCTGCAGGTTTTTCATGTCATGCGTGTCGAGTCCGGCCAAGGCATCCCGCACCGCGTTTTCGATGCCGGCGGTTTTTATAAGATGCTGGTAAGCATAGGCGGTAATGGCAAAACCATGGGGGACTGCAACACCCTTTGATGTGAGTTTTTGATACATTTCTCCAAGCGAGGCGTTTTTTCCGCCTACCATCGGTACATCTTCTATGCCTATATCGTCAAACCAAAGAATTAATGTCTCGCCGTGTTTATCTCCCATCTTTTACTCCTTGCGCCGTATAAAAGTTGATCTTGTGAAGCTCCTAAGAAAATGAAGGTATTTATAGATTTTGCACACAGTATATAGCCAATCTTGGGCGTATGGTCAACTTAAAGTGGAAGGTTTTTCCTTTTTAATGTCTTATTAAAATGGCATAATATTTTTAGCTGTGCAAAGTCTATTCTTCGCCCGTAATTTAGATTGTTATTCCAATAAGGAAGGAGATTGCTGATGATCGAACCGGCATCCATAGAGAAACTGTATTGTGAATATGTTGTTCCCCATGACCACGCAAAAAGTGATTATTTCAGCCTTATTAAGGGGTTGGTCAGGGGAAAAAACATGTCCCCCCCCGGCGGGCCGGAATATTCCGCCTGGCAGGCGGAGATTGACAAGGTCTATAGCCTGGTGCTTGACGAGTTGAACGACAATCAAGGTCTGCCGGTCAGACCTGTGATTTTCGGTACCTCCGGCTGGCGGGGAATACTCGGTAAGGATTTATTCGCTAAATCCGTTGCCCAGGTAACAGATGCTATTATTTCCCTGTACAAGGATATCCCTGCCGTTGCCGGCCTTGGCGCGGCGCTCGGTGTTGAAGATATCGACGAGGCGCGGGCCAGGGGCTGCGTGGTCGGTTTTGATAATCGTTTCGGCGGGGAAAGATTAGCAGAACAGGTGGTCGATGTGTTGACGTCGAATGGTTTTGTCGTCCATTATGCCGGGGAGGCCACCACCGGCACACTGTCTGCTGCTGTTCTGCAACGGCAGGCCGCTTTTTCCATAAATTTGACTCCCAGTCATAATCCTCTACAGTATGGCGGCTATAAGTATAACGCGGCTGATGCCGGTCCCGCCGCCGCGCTCCTCACGAGCCGTATCACCGCCAAGGCCAGGGATATTATGGCGGCCGATCGGCCTTTGGACATATGTCCCGTTCCTGCCCTGATAAAACAATGCAATGCCCTGGAAACCTGGATCAGTCTGGTGCGGGAAAATAAAAAACGCCATGGCCTGGCGTATGATGCCATCATGGGGAAATTCTCCGAGCCGGGTGAGTCGTACGGCAAAGACTTGGTGGTGGTGGTGGATTGCGTGCATGGCGCCAGCCGGCTCCATATAAATTCGCTTTTTAATAACAACGGCGGAAATCTCTCCACGGAGAGGCTTATAC
>CAYWUR010000039.1:0-10541 GCA_964460745.1 uncultured Desulfobulbia bacterium
CACATCTGAAAGTTACGGTTACGAGTTTAGGGTAATTTGTTGCCTTTGCTGAATAATTACTTATTTTCAAATAAATCCCGCCACACCTCGCGGACCTCGCCGCGCAATTTATTAAAGTTGCCGCTGTCGACCAGAGCCGGTTTTTCCTGGAGGCTGAGGCTATGGACCGCCGTTCTGAAAGCCAGATACGCCTCCCGTAACAGGGCGGCCTGCCCTTTTTGTAAAATGCCGATCTCGGCTATCGTCTCCAGGAGACGAAAATTATCCGTCCAGCGCAAAAGTTCCGGATATTTATGGGCGGCCCGCAAGACGATATACTGGACGATAAATTCAATATCAACTATACCGCCCGCATCGTTCTTCAAATCAAACATACCCGCCGGACTCTTTTTATTTTCAGCATACAGGCGATGACGCATATCGCTGACCTGTTGCCGCAATTCCAGGGGATCACGGCATATGGCCAGGGCCCGGCGACGAATTTCTGAAAACCGGGCAGCAATAATCGGGTCGCCGGCCACCGGCCGGGCTCTGACCAGGGCCTGGTGTTCCCAGACCCAGGCCTTGGTCAGCTGATACTCGGCAAAAGCCGGCACTGTACTCATCAACGGACCGGAAGCGCCGTCAGGCCGCAAACGCATGTCAACGGGGAAAAGAAGCCCGCCGGCCGTCTTGGCGGTAAGGATATGGATAAACCGCCGGCCGAGACGATTATAAAAAAGACCGATATCACCTGTATCCCTGTCGCTGTTTTGCGCCGCCCGGCTGTCGGCCCGCAGAAAGACAAGATCCAGGTCCGAACCGTAGCCCAGCTCCATGCCGCCGAATTTACCATAAGCTATCACGGCAAAACCCGCATCACACGGTCTGCCTTCCACGCAACAGCTTGGCTTGCCGCGGGATTCCACAACATAATGCCGGGCCAGCTCCAGAACCTGATTGACAACTGCTTCGGCAATAAAGGTCAAGTGATCGCTGACTTCCATAATAGACAGCGCCTTGGTAACGTCGGCAGCCGCCACCCGCAGGAAATTGGCCTGTCTGAAGTTGCGCAGTTCTTCCATCTGTAGTTCAAGATCATCGGCCGGCAGCCTTTGCAGCCTCTTTTGCATTTCCAGAACAAGCGCGGCCCGGTTCGGCGGATTATAAAGGGTACGCGGATCCAGCAGTTCGTCGAGAAGAACAGGATGATGCGCCAGGATAATCTCTATTTTTGGACTGGCGGCAACCAGGTTCACAAGATGAACAAGAACAGCGGGGTTCTCATTGAGCAAGGCCAGGTAAGCCGTTCTTTGCATAATGGCTTCAAGAAGCGCGATAAGCCGACGGAGAACCAGGAAGGGCTGATCGGCGGCGGCGGTCGACTTTAACAGTTGGGGCATCAGCCTGTCCAGACGCCCGCGACCTTTTTGACTGAGAGACCTTACATGCCGGGAAGATTCAAAATCCGCCAGTAAAAGCCGTACCTGCTGCGGATCATCAAAACCAACCCCGGCCAGAAGAACATGTGCCTGGCCGTCATCCAGCCGTTGCCGCCAAAGGTCCTGAAGCCCCGGGCTTGCCGGCGGATTTTTCCCCCGCGCCGATCGCCCGGCATCGAAAAGCTTATTAAAATCAGCGTGGACCTTGCCCAGATGACGGCGCAAAACCCTTTCAAAGCTCTGCCAATCGCCGTATCCCAAGGAAAAAGCCAGCCGGGTTCGGCTATCTTCTTCCCGCGGCAGATTATGCGTCTGCTGATCGTTAAACTCCTGGAGCCGGTGTTCGGTTCTGCGTAAAAACAGATAAGCCTGCAAGAGTTCCCGGCTCACCTTTTGTGGAAGATAACCGTATCCGTCGAGAAGTTTCAGGACCTTCAATATGCTTTGCTCTTGCAAGGCCGGCACTTGCCCGCCACGTAACAGTTGAAAAGCCTGGCCTATAAACTCCACTTCCCGGATGCCGCCCGGCCCCAGCTTGATATTATCCTCCAGGCCCTTGCCGGCCGCCTCCCGGGCAATAAGCTGTTTCATGTCCCGCAAAGCTTCAAAAACCCCGAAATCCAGATATCGCCTGTACACGAAAGGACGCAGGGCAAGCAACAGACGCTCCCCCGCCGGTTTGCCGCCGGCCGCCACCCTTGCCTTTACCCAGGCATATCTTTCCCACTCCCGGCCCAAAAGCTGATAATACTCCTCCATCGCCGCAAACGACATGACCAGCGGGCCGTTGTTACCATAAGGCCGCAACCGCATATCCACCCGAAAGACAAAACCTTCGGCGGTCAGGTTGCCTATTGTCTTGATAAGACGGCGGGCGAGCTGCTTGAAAAATTCTTCATTTGTGACGGTTTTTGAACCGTGCCGGGTGTCGCCGGCTTCCGGATAGGCGAAAACAAGGTCAATATCGGAAGAAAAATTAAGTTCCCGGGCGCCGAGCTTACCCATTCCCAGGACCACCAAAGGCTGCGCCTCCCCGTTCTTACCGCAAGGGACGCCTGATTCCAGACACTGCCACTGATAAAGTTTCGCAAGGGCCTGCTCCAGGCAAACCTCGGCAAGCCCGGATAAATCAGCCATGGTTTCGCAGACATCGGCCATGCCGCCCAGGTCGCGCCAGGCAATGCGGACCATTTCCCGCTGTCTGAAAAGACGAAGACGGCGGCCGAGATCTTCCTCCTCCACTACCGGGGAAACACAGCCGGACAGGCGCTCACGATAATCATTCCTGCCGTATGATCGCTGCAAATCGCCGGTTTTAACCAGCGACAGGAGAATTTCCGGGTTCCGCACACAATTATGGGCCACAAAATCGCTTATCCCCCACACGAAATCTATTGCCGGCAGAGATGACAAGCCGACCTGCCGGCTGACGGCCGACCCGGCCCCGGCAAAGGCATCCTTATAGCCCGCCGCGCGTGTGCGCAATTCCTCCGGCAGCCGCCCATGATTTGTTGCTGAAATATCAATCACTTGTTCGCTTTATACTGCGTCGGATCAATGTTATAACGGTTGATCTTGTAATTAATAATCCGGAGGGTGGCGTTAAGCAGTTTGGCGGCCCTGGTCTGGTTGCCGCCCGCTTTTTTCAAGGCGTCCACGATCAACTCCTGTTCAAAATTCCGCACTGTCATCGTAAAAGAAGTAGGATTTTTTGAATTAACGCTTTCAGAAGTTTGCAGGGTCGGGGGCAAATGATAACTTTTAATGGATTCTTCATCACAGATAAGTACCGCCCGTTCAATACAGTTTTGCAGCTCCCTGACATTGCCGGGCCAGTGATATTGCCAGAGGAGGTCAATGGCCGGGGTGGAAATGCGTAGAATACGCTTGCTGTTTTCCTCCTTATATTTCTTCAAAAAGTATTCGGCCAGCAGGAGAATATCTGTCGGCCTTTCCCGTAACGGCGGCAGATAAACGGGAAAGACGTTAAGGCGATAGTAGAGATCTTCACGAAAATCCCCGTCTGCAACCGCCTGCTCCAGATTCTTGTTGGTCGCCGCTACCAGTCGGACATCACACTTTACAGGTTTAACGCCGCCCAGCCGTTGAAATTCACGATCCTGAACCACCTGGAGCAGCTTCACCTGCACCGCCTGGCTCAGCTCGCCGATCTCGTCAAGAAAAAGAGTGCCGCCCTCGGCAATCTCAAAACGCCCCTTTTTCAGAGTAACAGCGCCGGTAAAAGCGCCCTTTTCATGGCCGAAAAGTTCACTCTCAAGAAGGGTCTCCGGCAAAGCGGAACAGTTAAGCACCACAAGAGGAAGCTTAGCCCTTTTGCTGTTATAATGCAGCGCCCTGGCGACCATGGTCTTGCCGGTCCCGGACTCGCCGCGCAGTAAAACCGTGGCGTTGCTGGCCGCGACCCGGTGAACCATTTCAAAAACTTCCTGCATCCGGCTGCTGTTGCCGATTATGTTGGAAAATCGATATTTTTTGGAAAGCTGCCGCCGGAGTTTAATATTTTCCGTTTCCAGGCGATCCTTTTCCGCGTTTACCGCTTGAATCCTGAGAGTTGTCTGGGCTATCAGACCGCTCAGGATAGTCAAATAGCGGAGGTCCTCCTCATAATTCATTTCCGCCAGACACTCACGGTCAATGCTCAAGGCGCCGAGAATTCGCTGCCCGTCTTTAATGGGCACGCAAAAAAAGGACGCTTTTGTCTTGCTGATATCACCACGCGACTGCGTGCGGTTCAGGAAAAGGGGCTCTTCCCCGATATCGGGCACCACAACAGGGGAGCCGGTTGCAACAACCCGACCGGTAATACCTTCGCCGATTTTATACTTTCCCCGTTGCCTGGCCGCGGCGGACATGCCATAGGCGACCTCGATCTCCAGCTGCCCGGTGAGCGGATTGATAATGGTGACCGTGCCGTTATGCATGCCTTTCCGGTCGGCCAGAATTTCCATTATGTGTTCCAGACTGTCCCGCAGATTAACCGTGGAGGCCAGAATCTTCGTGATTTCATACAGGCCGGTAAGGTCTGCAAGCTCTTTGCTGACAGGAGGTTGAGTCATATTAATTAAATCTACCTGTAAGTTGCGATTTACCTTATACTCCATGGACCGAGCGGATTGACCGATGCGTCTGCCGCACGGCGGGATTTTTTCGATAATAGTAGCAGCTCGGTGCAGTTGCCTGTATAATTCAGGTAAAAGTTCACCGGCAAGCTTTTACAGACAGAGGTCTTGCGGAGATATGTCTCCCCTGCTGAACAGTTACCTTCAGATTATTATAAATGCTGAACAGTTACAAAGGAATTATGTCCCATGCATAAAGGAACATTTACCGTCTCAACTTCAAAGCAGCTGGAATTTCTTGACATCACCGCCGCCGTGCAACGCGAAACAGCCGTGGCCGGCGACTATGATGGAATATGCTATCTTTATAATCCCCATACCACGGCCGGTCTGACCATTAACGAAGGCGCCGACCCGGCCGTCCGGGACGACATCCTTGCCGTCCTGCGCGGACTCGTACCGCAAAGCCCTTCCTTCAAACATATGGAAGGCAATTCTCCCGCCCACGTCATGGCTTCATTGATGGGCTGCTCGGTAACTGTTTTTATTGAGAGAGGCAAACTGCAACTCGGCACCTGGCAAAGCATCTTTTTTTGTGAATTCGACGGCCCCAGAACCAGAAAAATACACTGGCGGCTTGTGTAAAAATGGATTCAACGGAAAAAAAAAGAACCCCCGGCCCGGCCGGAAAAATCCAACAGATATGTTTCGGCCTTGACCGGCTTACCGATGAACAATCTCTTGCCCTTTTTATTGAAAGATTTGCCGCGCCGCGACTGCTCAACGCCCTGATCCCCAGATTGACGGACAATGAAATCACCGCCACGATTAATCTTATTACGCAACTCATGAAGAAACATTTAAACGAGAAAGAATACCACCGGCTTTTCTTGTCGGAACGATAAATTTTGCCGGAACGGGCCGCGATGAGCAAAAGCATCATAAAAGACCTCCCAACCTTTCTCGATAAACTCAGAAAAGAATCCGAGTTGCTTGAGATCAACGCTGCCGTCGATCCCTATCTTGAAATTGCCGAAATTCATCGCCGGGTAATAGCAAAAGGGGGGCCGGCCCTGCTTTTTACCAACGTCAAAAACAGTGCGTTTCCCGTGGCAACCAACCTGTTCGGTACGCAACGCCGCCTGGAGCTGGCCTTTGGCCGCCGACCCCGGCAATTCGTGGCCGGCCTGACCGCGGCAGCGGAAACCATGCAGACGCCGTTATTTCACAAATTGTGGTCCAGCCGCGGCCTTATCGGCCAAGCCCTCAAAATCGGCGTCAAAGCCGTTAGTAAAGGTCCTGTCCTGGAAGTGCGGCAAAGCCCGCCCGAGTTATCAAAACTGCCGGTACTGACATCCTGGCCCACCGACGGCGGCCCTTTTATCACACTGCCCCTGGTATATACGGAGCACCCGGCCGGCAAGGGGCACAACCTGGGGATGTACCGCATCCAGATTTATGACGATACAACAACCGGCATTCATTGGCAAATCCATAAAGGCGGCGGCTACCACTTTCACGAGGCGGAACAACGGCGGCAGCCCCTGCCGGTCACCCTTTACATCGGCGGACCGCCGGCCCTTATCATGGCGGCGATTGCTCCACTGCCTGAAAATATTCCGGAGTTAATGCTCGCCTCCCTCCTGCTGGGCAAAAAGCTGGAGATGATCAAAGCGCCCCCGGGCGAACACCCGCTGGCAGCGCATGCCGAGTTTGCCATCCAGGGAATTGTCCCGCCCCACGTCAGACGACCGGAGGGGCCTTTTGGCGATCATTACGGTTATAATTCTCTTGTCCACGATTATCCGGTCTTTAAGGCGCAACGTCTCTTTCATCGCCGTCAGGCAATCTATCCGGCGACCGTCGTCGGCAGGCCGCGGCAGGAAGATTTTTATATAGGCGATTTTTTACAGGATCTGCTTTCGCCGTTATTTCCGTTGGTTATGCCCGGTGTGCGGCAATTGAGAACCTATGGCGAAACGGGATTCCACAGTCTGGCGGCGGCCAGGGTTATGGACCGCTATCCACGGGAGGCCTTTGCCGCGGGCCTGCGTATACTTGGGGAAGGCCAACTCTCCCTCACTAAATTTCTTATTATTACCGAAGGCGACATTGATGTGGCTGACTTTAAAAGTCTCTGGCCCCATGTTCTCGCCCGCGTGGATTGGTGGCGCGACCTCTTTGTTTTTGCCGGCGTCTCGCAGGACACCCTGGATTATACGGGACCGGCCGTCAATAAGGGGTCAAAGGCCCTGCTCATGGGGTTGGGCAAAGAACCACGCCGTCTTCTGCCGGAAAACTTCAGCGGCACTCTGCCGCCGGGTTGTGACCACCCTTGTGTGTTTTTACCCGGCACCCTCGTAGTCCAGGGGCCATCCTATAAAAGCGCCCCGGAACTTGCCCGGCAAATCGCCGGATGGGAAGGGGTGGCCGGCTGGCCGGTGATATTACTGGTAGATGACACCAAGGCAGCCACGGCCGGTATTAAGGAATTTCTGTGGACGATATTTACTCGTTTTGAACCGGCCGCCGATATTTGCGGCGCCGGGGAAACAACCCATCGATATCATGTCGGCCTCACGGCGCCGATTATTTTTGACTGCCGCATGAAACCCTGGTATCCGCCGGCGCTGGAAGTGGATCAGCAGACAAAAAAAATGGTCGACGGCAAAATAATGGATATCCTGCCGCCCAGATGGCGCTGAAACGTAAGAGGCCACAGGGCACGAATCTGTCCGCGATCAGGACGCTCAACATACCGGAGTATAGTTGATCATCCTGCTTGCGGACATCTCCGCACCCTGTGACCTCTTACGGGTGTTGGGGGACCAACTTAAATCTTAAATCTTAGAAAACGCTATTACCCCTTCATCAATATGGCGGAAAGACTACAGAAAATACTAGCGCGGGCCGGTGTTGCCTCCCGCCGGACGGCCGAGCAGCTGATCCGGGCGGGGCGCGTAAGCATCGACGGTCGCATTGTCACGGAAATGGGGATAAAGACCGACCCGCTACAGTACCGCATCGAAGTCGACGGCAAACCAATTGCACAGCAAGAGGACAAAATTTATATTCTCCTAAATAAACCGGTCGACTACCTTTGCACCCTGCGTGACCCCCAGGGACGTCCCATTATCACCTCCCTGTTGCAAGGCGTAAACGCCAGGGTTTTTCCGGTGGGACGTCTCGATTTAGACACCGAAGGGGCTCTGCTCCTTACCAATGACGGCGAACTGGCGCAAAAGATTTTGCACCCGCGCTATGAGGTCAACAAAACCTATGAGGCAAAGGTTGTCGGGCGGCCCGGCAAACAATCGCTGGCCAGGCTTGCCGCGGGTATTGAGCTTGAAGGCAGAAAAACATGGCCGGCCCAACTGCGTGTTCTTGGCCGCCGACCGCACGACACCACTATTGCCATTACCATTCATGAGGGCCGCAAACGCCAGGTCCGCAAGATGTTCGCGGCTATCGGCCATCGCGTGCTTCGCCTGAAAAGAACCGCGTATGGCAACCTGCGGCTCGGTAATTTACCATCGGGCAAATTTCGCTATCTGCCGCCGGAGGATATTTCTCTTATATTTTCAAAAAATTCCTCTTTACAATAAACTAGTTACTGGTTTACAATAGTTCTTTCGCTTAATTATATTTCCGGATTCGTGACGACAATCGAAATAATTTCCTGTTTCGCTGCGGCCCCGCCGGCGAACGCTCACTGATTCAGAAGGCGCTGCTACCCCCTTGTTCCATAAAGGAGAACACTATGAACAAATCACAACTGATTGAAACCTTGGCGCAGGAAAGTAACATACCTCTGCGGGACGCCGAATCCATCGTCAACACCATATTGGAGGCAATGACGAGTACGCTGGAAAATGGCGATAATATAGAAATCCGGGGATTCGGCAGTTTCATGGTCAAGGAATATACTTCCTATTACGGCAGAAACCCGAAGACCGGCGAGAAAATCAAAGTCCCCCCCAAAAAACTGCCCTTCTTTAAGGTCGGCAAAGAACTGCGCGAGAAAGTTAACGGCGGATAACCGCGATTATCCGCCAGGCGTGACGATTTCACCAACTAAATCATAATGATGGGCGTCGGTAATTCTAACGTCGACTATTTCGCCCGGTCCGGCCGTGCCGGCGGTTATATAAACACAGCCATCAATATCGGGAGCCTGATATCTGGTCCGTCCCTCCAGGAGCAAGTCAGTTTCGCCGCTTATCCCTTCCAGGAGAACCTTTTTTATTTTTCCTACATACGCCTGCATCTTTTCTAAAGAAATGCCGGCCTGCACCGCCATAATTCGTTGGCGCCGCTCCTCCTTGACTTCCGTCGCGCAATGATCAGGCAGGGCCGCCGCCGCACAGCCCTCTTCATTGGCATATGCAAAAATCCCGACATGGTCAAGGCGGTACATACTCAAAAAATCCACAATCTCCGCAACGTCTGCCTCTGTTTCTCCGGGAAAGCCGACCATCAGGGTTGTCCGAATGGCCGCCCGGGGCATTATCCGTCTGATCTCATCTATTAAGCCTTCAAGATAAGCGCCGTTATACGGACGATTCATTCTTTTCAATATCCGGTCATTAACATGCTGAAGGGGGATATCCAGATATGGTGTTATCCTGGGGTTGGCCGCCATCAGCTCAAGGAGTTCCCGGCTGATCCGAGCCGGGTGAAGATACAGCAAGCGCAACCATGGGATATCGCAGCCGGTCAAAAGCGCCGCCAGTAAGCGCGGCAGGCTGGTCGTGCCGCCGAGATCCTGCCCGTAGGCGGTAAGATCCTGGGCAACAAGGGTCAACTCTTTAACACCGGCTGCCGCCAGTTGTCCGGCCTCGTTTAACAGGTCGGGTATAGGCCGGCTGCGCAAACAACCGCGCAGAGAAGGAATGAGGCAGTATGAACAACGGTTGTTGCACCCCTCGGTTATCTTAAGGTAGGCCCGATGGCTGGGGGTTGATATTTTTCTGGGCAGTGAACTGTCCATTAAGAATTGCGGGGCGGGCGGCGTTAAAGAAGAAGATATGTTCTTCCGCCTGTTGTTCAGCAAAGAAACAATATCCTGAAAGCCATCCGTGCCGACAAACAGATCGACTTCGGGTAATTCTTTCCGCAACTCGGCGCCATAGCGCTGCACCAGACAACCAGTCACGACAAGTGTCTTGGCGGGATCATCCTTTTTATAGCGGCCAAGCGCAAGAATCTCCTCAATAGCTTCCTCAACGGCCGAGCGGATGAAGCCACAGGTATTAATCAGTAACAGATCGGCATCTTCCGGGCCGGCCGTCACTTCATAGCCGTTTTGTTCAAGCAGGCCCAGCATGATCTCGGAATCAACCAGATTCTTTGAACACCCCAGGCTGACAACATATAATTTTTTCTTGACGATATTCATCTTCCGCGGGTTTCCTGTGAGCAGCTACAAATACGGAGTTTTGCGGAGATTAATTTCACTTACCCCGTGAGTTACCTATTAATAACTGTAGAATGATCCGGCTCTTTTTCTTAAAATCTTTGCCCTTATATCCAGGCTGCCATGCCGGCCGCCATAATTCATCAGAGACGAGCAGCACGGCCGCCATTTCCACCTGCCGGAAAGCAGCCACGGCGCATAAGGCTGAAAATTCCATATCAACCCCAAGGAGACCTTGTTCTCTATAGGAGCGCACCTTGGCTTTGCTTTCCCGGTAAGGGGCGTCCGTCGTCCATACCGGACCCTCGACGGATGTAATCCCGTGGTCCGCCAGCAGGTCCAGCAGGGCTTTACGTAGCTGCCGAGTGGATTCCGGACAGCCTTTTAAAGGATAATGGCTGGATGTCCCTTCCTCGCTGACCGCCCAGGTTGGCAGTAAAACATCGCCGGTCCGGAGGGTCTCGGAGAGAGATCCGCACCAGCCGTAAACTATAAAGCGTTGCGCGCCTAAAGCTATCAGCTTTTCCATAACCATAACGGCCATGGGGGCGCCAACCGCCGGCCCGGCCAGAAAAAAAGGGCTCGGAGAGTCACAGCCTAGAGTCTGGAACAGGTAACTGTTAA
>CAYWUR010000040.1:0-10421 GCA_964460745.1 uncultured Desulfobulbia bacterium
GTACCAGCCTCCGGCGCCACGGTAAACCCGGTTTTAGAGACTCGCTGAATCTGTGCCATTATCTCCGGAGTAAGTGTGCCTACCCGCATGGAAGGTACGGCCACCGCGACTTTCCGCGCCACGAAATTATCCATCAACTGCTGCAAGACACCGGGCAGGCAGGAATAATCCCCTGTACTTAATGACAAAAGGGACAACTCCTCAAAGCCGCTGGCCGCAATACCCTGACGGGCCAACTCCATAACCCGGGCCGGCGAGCGTTCCCGTACCGGCCGGTATATTATGCCGGCCTGACAAAATCGACAGCCGCGTGTACACCCTCTGGCAATCTCTATTCCCAGACGGTCATGCACAATCTTGGTAAGCGGCACAAGCGGCGGCATAGCCGCGGTCGCTGTTTCCAAATCCGCCAGGACACGCCGCCGCACCTTTTCGTAACCCTTCTTAAGTGGTCGAATTTCAAGCAAGACGCCATTTTTGTCATAACGGGGTTCAAAGAGAGACGGGACATAAACGCCGGAAATCGCCGCCAAATTGTTAAGAATTTCGGCCCGCGCCAGACGGGATTGTTTCCCGGCCCTAACGGTTTGCATTATCTCCAGAATCGCCTCTTCCCCGTCCCCCAGCAGAATCGCATCAAAAAAATCCGCAACCGGCTCCGGGTTCAGACTGCATGACCCGCCACCGATCACGAAAGGATGCGCGTTATACCGCTCATTGGCAAAAAATGGGATTCCGGCAAGATCAAGCGTTGTCAGAATATTGGTAAAACAAAGCTCATAGGGAAGAGTAAAACCGACCACATCGAACTCGCCAAGCGGCCGCCGTGACTCGAGAGAGAACAGGGGGACATTATGCCGACGCAAAAGCTTTTCGAGGTCCGTATCGGGCGCGTAGGCTCGTTCAGCAAGAAACTCATCCCGCGAGTTTACGACATGATAAAGAATCTGTAGACCATGATGCGACATGCCGATCTCGTAAAGATCCGGAAAAACCAGAGCCAGACGGGCCATACCCGGTTGCCACTCTTTCTTGACAACATTAAACTCGTTACCGCCGTATCTGCTTGGCTTTTTTAAGAACGGCAGCAGATCTTCCATATCAACAGGACAAGTATTCTTCATCGATAAAACAAACCTGAATTAGTGACGGCGGACATTCTTTTTGATACGCCGAAAATCTTGACAGCCAGGTCAAGGGCTATTACTCTCATGACGGAGACAGGAACAGTCCCCGGTTCAGTTTCGCGGTATCTCGTCACCGCGAAAAAACTAACAAACAATGTAACTATTCAGCAAAGGCATGAAATCCACTACAAACTTTATCATATTGGCCCTTCTATTTATGTTTACGTGCGGAGCCGGCAGTTCTGCCCACGCCGCCACCGGCCCCCTGCTTAAAGGGATTGAATTCAAGATCACCTCAGACACTGAAGAAAGGGTTCTTTTCAAGCTGAGCGGCTTCCTCCAACCTGAAGTTTTTGGTCTGGAAGGGGATACCCCGCGAGTAGTCTGTGATTTTTTAGGCATGAAAATTGATAAGCAACATGTCAAAAACATTATAAGTACCAAGGGGAAATACATTAAAAACATACGTGTCGGTCTCCATTCTTCCCCGGTTCCCAAGACCAGGGTCGTCCTGGATTTAACGCCGGACCATAATTATGATATTGAGCAGATGTTCTTTAAGGAAGAAAATCTTTTCGTTATTGTCGTCCACCTGGTGAAGGAGGACAAAACGGATAAAAAACCAGGCGTCGGGGAACCGGCCGTTATTCCACAACCTCCCGCTTGAATCCGCCCGGCAGATTGAATTCAAAATCGCTTCTCGACAAAGAAACATCCGTCGCCATATCAGTCAATAAGACGACAGCGCTATAATGATTCGTCAAGGAAGTCACCACGATCTTTCTAGGTATCAGGCAGCCTCCTTCTCCCTCATGGCTGCCGTATTTTATCTCCATAAGAATCCTCCCCCCCTCATCTTGAAGAAGATGTCTTAACATAATCTTTTTATCAATATCAATCAGCAATCGGCTATGGATATGCTTCTTCGTCTTGCCGGCGGCGCTCAACTCAAGCCAATACCCTTGCCCGTCTTCATCCCGGCGCACCTCCAAAATATCGATGCGACCCGGTCCTAACCGCCCGGCCAGCCAGTAAAAGACATATTCCGGGTCGAAGCCCGGCGGCGCATATTTCATAAAAGTCCTTGACCGCACATCGCCCTCGAACCCTTTGCCGTCGGGAACCGACACATAATGAAAACGACTGCCATTCGTAACGAAAATAAGCAGAGGCTGCCCCAAGGGATTAATGCCGACGAACTTCAAATATGAAGGGGCCAGGGCCTGGAGATAACCGGCAAGCGTACCTGCCTTCTTCCCCAGGAAAGCCGAAACGGACAATTTTAAATTAACGGCGGCATCGAGGGAATTATCGCAATGCCGATGGCGGGCCAGCATGTCATAAAAGACGGCCACCACCGTCCGGCGTTCCTGACCGAAAACGACCGGGGCGTGAGGCAGACGACGACCGGCACAGCCAGGCAGTAATAATACAAGGATAAGCAGGATAAAATATGCCGTCCGATAGAAGGCTTTTACAAAATTCATATTTTAAATGGGCGCCTATAAAAAACCGATAGCCACGGAACTTATTACGGGGTACACCCTCCCAAGGTGCATTACCACCCATATTCCGTAAGTGATCACAGGGTACTGAGATGTCCGCACCCAACGTAAGTGCCCCTGGGGTCACTTACGGTCAATCAAATCCTCTGCCTTACGTCTTACCGCTTTTTTCTTGTTATCATCCTTATAATATTCTATTGCTTTTTCATAGGCGGCGCGAGCCTTTGAGATATCCTTTGCTTTTAAATAGGCATCTCCCAGATGTTCATTAATGGCTGGATCATCCGCCACCATATCAATCGCCTTTTCAAGCTCAACCACGGCACGCTTGATGTCGCCCGCCTTGAAATATGCCCACCCCAGACTGTCTCGAATATACCCGTCATCCGGTTTAAGACTCACCGCTTTTTTCAAATATTTCAGGGCCTCTTTCAACTTCATGTTACGATCCGCCCACGTATAACCCACATAATTAAGGGCGTAAGCATTATCCTGGTCCAGGCGCAAAACCTCCTGCATCTTTACCATGGCTTCATCCTGGTTGCCGATCCTATCCAGAAAAAGAGCGTATTCATAAAAAACTGCAGGGTTATCGGGATACGCCTTTAACGCCCGCTCAAATGTTGCAGCGGCCTTGTCTGTCTGCTTCTGCCGGCGGTAAAGGGTGGCAAGGACCACATAAAACCCGATTCTCCTGGAGTTCTCGTTACCTATTTCTTTCTCCAGAATATTTATCGCCCCGGTCTCGTCCTTATCTTCATCCCTTAAAATCTTTACCAGCATAAAAACGCTATCTTCAAATTCCCTGGCAGCAGGGGCGATCATTGCCAAAAGTTTTTTGGCTTCCGCCGAATCACCTTTATAATGGTAGGCAATGGCAAGCATATAACGGGCCGCGTCCATTTTTGGATCTTCTTGAATTATTGGGGATAAAACGGCAATCGCCTCGTCATATTTCCCCTGGGATAAAAGAACACGCCCAACCGCAAGATCTATCATCCGGACATTGGCGCTATAATTCTTTAACTCCCGCAACTCTGCCAGGGCCTTGTCGTATTGGGACGTTACCAGATAAATGTTTATTATGCCGGCAAGGGCTCTTTCATTTGAATCATCCTCTTCAAGAATACGGCGATATAACGCACCGGCATCGTCAAAACGCTTCTCCCGCTCATAAAGCGCGGCCATTTCAAAGGCAAGCGGCACGGACCAGTTTACAGCCAGGGCCTTCTCATATTCAATCAGGGCCTCATTAAACAAATGCATGTCCCGATTAAGCCGGGCAAGAGAATAATGCCCCAGATATGAACTCCGATCCAGTTCAATAAGCCTGTTCAATACATCTTTTGCCTTGTCATACTGCCGATCCCTGGCATAAAGAGAACCAAGCATCAATAGAGTAGTACGAGGATCATCTTCTATTTTAAGAAGTTCATTGTATGTTTTGACCGCTTCATCGACCTTACCCATGCCGGCATAGAGCTTGGCCAGCAACATTCTGACGCCGGTATCGTCAGGCGCACGCCTGAGTATCTTTTTAAACCAGGACGCCGCATCCTGCTCCCTCCCCATCTTAACCAGGAGGATAGCCAAATCGCGCATCACATAAACGGCCCGGCCGTCGCAGACCAGAACCTTTTCATAGGCCTCCAACGCCTCATCATAACGATGGTCAAGCTCCGCGGTCTTCCCCCACAAAAAATAAAAATAGGAACAGGCAGTGTCCGCCGGTTCAAAATTATCCGCCGCGGTCTGTGTCTCAAGGCTCCTTGCGCATGAAGAGCAAAGCAGGATCAAACAGCACAACACCAGCCTGTTTATTTTATTTGTGAGAATGCCTGAAATCATATGAACAAGTTGCCTGATTGCCGGACGGGATTACAAGTCCGTCATTTTTTTCACATGCGCCATGATACGGTTATGCACCTCCTCAATGGATTGCGAACCGTCAATCCGCCGAATACGCGGGTCTTCCAGCCGATCAAACACGGCGGCCACCTTCAAAAGTTCGGCCTCCTGCTCAAAAGCATTCGGCACTTCTCCACGCATGGAACGAATACGTTGGATGCCCAATGCTGACGGGAGAACCAGCAACAAGATCAGATCGGGCGCCGGGGCAAAGGAATTCCGCGCAAGAATCCGTTCCGGATCAAGGCCGGCGGCGCCCTGATAGGCTACGTTGGAATAATAATAGCGATCGGTCAGGACAATCTTGCCGGCGGCCAGGGCCGGCTCAATAACCTCTTCAACATGCTGCCGCCTATCGGCGATAAAAAGATCCAGCTCCTCCTCCGGAGATACGGCCGCCCGGTTTACATAGAGTTCCCGGATCTTGCGGCCGACAGGCCCTGCTGTAGGCTCACGGGTCAAGACCACGGGGTGACCGGCCCGCCTTAATGCCCCGGCCAACAACTGAATCTGTGTCGATTTACCGGTGCCGTCAATCCCTTCAAAGGCAAAGAGCAAACCCCTTTTAGTCTCATCCATCCTCGCCGCCGCCATGAATTAATCCAACTTTTTTGCTCCGCCGGTTGGTTGCGATTTCCGCCGCCATTACAAAAGCGGCTCTTAAACTGGCCGGGCTGGCAAGGCCTTTACCGGCGATATCATAGGCGGTGCCGTGGTCCACCGAGGTCCTGACAATCGGCAGCCCCATGGTCACGTTAACGCCATCGACAAAATGTATCAGCTTGAAAGGGATGAGTCCCTGATCATGATACATGCAAACCACGGCATCAAATTCACCCGCCGCCGCCTTGTAAAACAGGGTATCGGGAGGATACGGCCCCATTACCGTCCACCCGTCGGCAACGGCTGCAGAAACGGCCGGGCCGATTAGCCTTGCCTCTTCATCGCCGAATAAACCGTCTTCACCGGCATGAGGATTCAGGCCGGCTACGGCAATACGTGGTTTCTCAATGCCGAAATCCCCTTGCAGAGAGGAACCGGTGAGATGGATGGTTTTCAATATATCCGACGTCGTTATCCCGGTGGGCACCGCGGCCAGAGAAACATGAATGGTGACCAATGTCACCCGTAGCTTCGCGCCGGCCATCATCATGGCATAATCTGATGAGGCGCAAAGCGAGGCCAACATTTCAGTATGCCCTGGGAAATTATACCCTGCCATATGCAGCGCTGATTTGGTAATCGGGCACGTTACCATGGCAGCCAACTTTCCCTGCCGTGCCTGATGCGCCGCTTCTTCTATATACGCGGCCATGGCCCGACCAGTCGCTATATTTGGTTGTCCCCACTGTAGAGACGACGGCTCGAGTCGCGAAAGCGGCATAACCGGAATAACCCCGGCACACGATGGTATATTGATCAGGTCTGGTCGCCACTGAACGATATCGACATTGATCGCCAAATCCCCGGCACAACGTTCAAGTACGCCGATGTCGCCAAGCACTACCGGCCGAAAACCTTCAATTTCACCTGTGTCGGCCATAAAACGCAGGATTATCTCCGGGCCGATCCCCACGGGGCAGCCCATGGTGATACCGATTAAACGTGACCCGTAATCCAGAGGGAAGGACGCTCCCCGGGAATCATCATGTTCCATAGCAGAGATCAAAGGCGTTTTTTATTACTTCTACCGCGGGCGGTCGATTATTTTCAAACAGCACAGCCACCACGTCAAAGCGGGCCGGGCCGACCTCCCGCACCCCCTGCCGGCTTATATATTCGAGGGCGACCTTGGACAATTGCCGCTGCTTGCGGGGAGTAACCGCCTCATATGGTTGCCCGAAAGTCAGCCCCGACCTGGCCTTGACCTCGACAAAAACAAGAGTGCCGGCGTCATCGGCAATGATATCAACCTCACCCGACCGTAACCGATAATTGCGCGCCAGAATTTTATAGCCCATGTTCTGCAAATATACCGCTGCCAGATCCTCACCTTGCCTGCCCAAGGCCAGTCTCTGTTCGGTCACCTCGTCACGCCTTTAAAAGTTTTACGGTGAATGACGCAAGGGCCATATTGTCGGAGAGCACGCCGATGCTTCGCAGTCGGATATCCCTTATTCTCGTGAAAATGATAAACAGGATATTTCTCATGATACAGGCACATCAAATTATCACGAACTACTTTGGCAACAATGGAGGCGGCGGCGATAGACGCGCTTTTTGATTCCCCTTTAATCAGGGTTTGTTGAGGAATGTCGACAGGGACGGGGAATTTCCCATCTACCAGCAGAAAATCAGGTTGAACGGATAAGGTCTGGACAGCCTTTTTCATGGCACGCAAGGAGGCCTGCAGAATATTGATCTCGTCAATCTCCGCCTCAAAAATCATGCCGATGGAGATTAAGGCGCCGATCCTCTCCAATACCTGATAAAGCTGAGCATGCCTGGTTGATGAAATACTCTTGGAGTCAACGAATTGCCGGTAATCACAAGTAAGCGGCAATACAACGCAGGCGGCCACCACCGGCCCCGCCAATGGCCCTCTGCCCACCTCATCCAACCCGGCGATACAACTATGGCCGCTTTGCCTGAGGTGTCGTTCAATTGAAAACGTATCGACTTGCAGGTCGGGCCATAATTTCTTTGAGCACGACATGTTATTGGACTTGGGGGCAGATTTCAAATCTGTTCCCGCATGGTCTGAAATCCATCCCCGCGTGGCTTATTTTACCTGAAGCCCTTCTCTTTAATCCGGGCGGCCTTGCCTCGCCGACTCCGTAAATAATATAACCTGGACTGCCGTACTTTGCCGCGGCTGACTATTTCTACTTTCTCCACTCTGGGAGAATGCAAGGGGAAGGTCTTTTCAACACCAACGCCATGGGCAATCTTCCTTACCGTATAGGAAGCCCCCATATTCCCTCTCTTCCGGCGAATAACCACACCCTGGAAAATCTGGATTCTCTCCTTGTTGCCCTCGACAATGCGAACATGAACCCTGACCGTGTCACCGGGACGAAAGTCGGACATATCAAACCGCATCTGTTCCCTGTCAATTTTTTCTATAATATTTACACTCATAGCTCTTGTTTGCGGAACCGCTCCTGCTCAGCCCAAATTATTAACGGCTTTACAGGCGTTCCGACGGGGTGCCTCCGAACCACCCCTATATCATTTGTAACTATTCAGCTGCACCCCATCTTCGTCCGTTTCGCCCTCCTCACGTACAGGGAGTACGCATCGGAGATCGAAACGAACGAACCTGGGGCACATCTGAACAGTTATGGGTACGAGTTTATGGTAATTTGTTGCCTTTGCTGAATAGTTACTATCATTTATTCAATCTTTTCTGCCCAGTAATCGGTCAAGCACTATTGCGGCTGCCGCTCGAACCGATAGATGATTATAATCGCCGGCGCCGTATATGGGCGGCAGGGTAGCATCCGCCGCCGCCACAATTTCCGGCGCAAGTCCCCACGCAGTCCCAAACTGAATAAGGTAGCTTGTCCCGGCCAGCATTTCTTCCCTTACCTGCTCATACGACCTGGTATTTGCCTGCTTTCTGGCGCAAGTCGTTAAAATTTGGGGCCGCTCTTTCCTTTTACCGGCAACGACCCGATAAAGTTCTTCCAGGTCATTACAAAGACGTACAGCGGCAAGCGCTTCCTTTCTTTTGTCGTTATATGCCGCGCCACGGCCGATAAGCCAATGATCAAGGATTTCCCGCACCAATTGCTGTTGATCTTTATAAGGCGTCACCACATAAAAGGTATCAACGCCAAAAGTCCTGCCCGCCCTGGCGATATCGTGCAAATCCAGGTTAGTGACGGCCGAACCTATAACATCGCCGTTCTTATTAACAACAGGATAATGGACCAGCGCTAAATCAACTCTGATCTGTCCCAATTTGATCCGCCCGCTATTTTCATTGCCAGTATATCATGCACGAGCCGGCGACACACAAGAGGTCACTTACCCTGCAACTCTTCAACAGCCGCAAGCAAACTATTCTTCTTTAAGATCAGCTTTTCATCCTCGCTGAAAGCCACCTCCGCCAAGACTGCCGGCCGCTTTTCCAGAGTCTGCCTCACAGAGGCGGCGAAACGCCATTCGGCAATTAATGCATGATCGCCGCTCAGGAGAACCGGGGGCACGTCATAACCCTCAAAAATTCTGGGCCTTGTAAATTGTGGATGTTTCAACAGGCCGCGGCTGAAGGTGTCCCGGGCGACGGAATCAGCACAGCCCAGCACACCCGGCAGCAGGCGGGTAACAGAATCGACCAGCACCAAAGCGGCTAACTCCCCGCCGGTAAGGATATAATCGCCTATTGAAATCTCCTCATCCACATAATGCGCCCGCACCCGTTCATCTACCCCTTCATAGCGACCGCACACCAAAATCAGATGATTATGCCGCAGCAACTCCCGAGCTGCCGCCTGGTCGTAACGTCTGCCTTGCGGAGAAAGCAGAATGACCCGGCCACCCGGCGCCAGTTCATGAACATGCCGAAGGGCGGCGACAATGGGTTCCGGTTTCATCACCATGCCTTCACCGCCGCCAAAAGGCCGGTCATCGGTCATGGCATGTTTATCCCCGGCAAAACTTCTGATATTATGAATACCGATCTTTATTTTCTCATCCTGGACAGCCCGCCGGATGATTCCCTCTTGCAAGGGAGATTCAAACAATTGCGGGAAAATAGTCAGGATGTCAAAAATCATGGTAGAGGGCGTTTATTAATCATTCAAATCAAGCAGCCCTGCCGGTGGGTCAATAACCAGGATACGCCGCCGATTATCCTTTCTGACTATTATTTCACGCCTTAACGGAATCAAATATTCTTTCCCGCCACCTGACAGTACCATTATATCATGGGCCTTTGTGGAAAACAGCGCCGTTACCGTGCCAAGCTCCCGACCCTCCGCCGTAAGGACGCGGAACCCCTCTATTTCGTACCAATAGTATTCATCAGCAGCAAGAGGGAGAAGTGCGGTTTTTTCCAGCCATACTTGCGCCCCGCAAAGCGCTTCCGCGTCATCCCTCGTCGCCACTCCATCAAGCTGCAGAATCGCCGATTTTCCCTGGCTCCTGCTTAGAAGCACGGTATAGGGGCTATACAGGTCGCTGTCCCGCCCGACTAAATAAATTTTCTTGTACGATTTAAAATTCGCGGGACATCCGGAGAAAGACAGGACCGCCACTGCTCCTTTGATGCCATGGGCCTTAATTACTTTACCGATTAAAATATAATCGTTGGTCCTCTCCTTACCACTATTCGGGAATCCCATGCGGGAAGCCCTCCTGTAATTGCACGTCAAGCGTACTATCTACTCCAGGATCTCAAGCCGCGCCCGCTTGTTAATTCTGCCGGCGGCGGCGGCCAACAAGGCCCGCATGGCTCGAGCCGTTCTTCCTTGCTTACCGATAACCTTGCCGAGATCCTCCTTGGCGACTTTCAGCTCAACAACGACCACGTCGTCCCGCTCGACCTCCTTGACCAGCACGGCATCCGGCTGATCAACCAGAGAGGCGGCTATAAAACTAATCAGTTCCTTCATAACCGCATTATTCAGCAGTCTCAACCGCCACGGCAGACGCCGCTTTTTGTTTGGCGATTAAGCTCTTAACCGTTGTTGTTGGTCGGGCCCCTTTGGCAAGCCATGAATTGAGCTTCTCAACATCAATCTTCACCGCGGCGGGATCCTGCCGTGGATCATACGTACCTAGTATGTCAAGAAATCTGCCGTCACGTTTAGCCTCAATATTGGCGGCAACAATACGGTAAAACGGCTTCTTCTTCCCGCCAAGCCGGGCGAAACCAATCCTTACAGACAATCTGCTCCCGGACTTAGTTATCAAATCTCAAACATCCCCCCCC
>CAYWUR010000041.1:0-3636 GCA_964460745.1 uncultured Desulfobulbia bacterium
CCTCTCCGCGGTAAGAAAGTCATCGGGGCCGTGGGCGTCCGCGTCCACCACTAAAAGAGCGCCCGTCGCCTCGGCAACTTTCGCCACATGGCCGTTGGTAAGCGAGTGTCCCTTGCGGCCGGACAATTCAAGAAAAATTCCTTTTTGGGCGGCGAGTTCGGCCTCCTCCCTGGTGATGAATCCCGGGTGGGCAAGTATATCAACCCCGGCTCGGATAGAGGCCATATTGGTGCCGGGCGCCACCGGTTCCACCACGGTCTCGCCATGGCCGACCACTACCTGCGCGCCAAGCTCCCGGGCCTTGCAGGTCAGCTCCGCAATCATGGGGGGCGGCACATGGGTCAATTCAATGCCCGGGATCAGTCTGGTCTGGGAATAATGGTTTAAATCCCAGGCCGCCTGGACGATCCTGGGAATGACAAAGTCAAGATTAGAGGAATCGGCGTGGTCTGTGATAGCAACGGCCTTGTAGCCCATGGCTTCACAACGCCGCAAATGTTCGGCTGGAATTAATTCTCCGTCACTGAACAGAGAATGGGTGTGCAGATCAATCATTGTCATATCCGTTTGGTTGAATTTGCCCTGAACGCGGGCCGCGTCGGCTGTAACTATTACGAGGCCAAAACTCCACGCAACGAATGCAGACAACCTTCTTCGATTTTTACCACGATCATTTTCCCGGCCGGCAAGTCCCGGGGGGTAAGGCCGGCGGCATAAAAATTAACGATATGATTGGTGTCGGACCTGCCGCTCCACTGACCATCCGCCATCTTGCTTTCTCCCTCGACCATGACCGTCAGGCTCCGGCCGACATATTCCCGGTTTCTCTCCAGGGTTATTTCATGCTGTCTGGCCTGTAGGCGGGCTAAACGTCGATTTTTTTCATCCTCCGGCACCTTATCCGCAAAGGCGATCGATCTGGTCATGGGGCGGTCCGAATACTTGAAAGAAAAGACGTTATGATAGCGCACGGTTTCGATCAGGTTCATGGTTGCCTCAAAATCCTCGTCACTCTCGCCGGGAAATCCGACAATAAGATCGGTGCCTATGGCGATATCCGGTCGAGCCTGCCGCAAAAGCATCACTTTTTCAAGATATGCCTCAACCGTATACTTTCGGTTCATCCGTTTTAGCGTCCGGTTTGAACCGGATTGAACGGGAAGATGAAAATAGGGCGACAGTTTATCGATCTCGGCAAAACAACCAATGAGTTCCGCGGAGAGGTCCTTGGGATGAGAGGTGGTAAAGCGTATTCTTTTTATGCCTTCCACGCCGGCCACAAGCCGGAGTAACGCCGGGAAGCTCATGCCCTTGCCGTTTGTGTCGTTACCGTAAGAATTAACATTCTGCCCCAGCAGCGTTATCTCTTTTACGCCTTTTCGGGCAAGGTCGTTAATTTCCGCCAGAATATCCGCCGCCGGCCTGCTGACTTCCCGGCCTCTGGTGTGAGGCACTACGCAATATGTGCAGAAATTGTTGCAGCCCTGCATAATAGTTACAAATCTTTTGCTGGGCTTATCGCGGCATAAAGTGCCGTCATGGTCAGCGGGGCGAATGTAGGATGGAATTTTAAAGGTGGTGGCCAGCTCGGTTATAACCCGTGATTTTTTATCGCTGCCGCGGCGCTCCGCGTTTCCAACCAGTTCCGGCAAGCGGTAGATGTGCTGCGTGCCCACCACAATGTCCACCTGCGGCATTCTCTCTATTATTTTTTTACCTTCCTGTTGGGCCACGCAACCGGCAACCGCTATAAGCAGCGCGGGTTTGTCCTTTTTTAACTTTCGCAGCCGTCCAAGCAGGCTGTATACTTTCTGCTCAGCCTTGGCGCGAATACTACAGGTGTTGATAATTATCAGGTCCGCCGACGGCAGATCATTGGTCGGTAGATAGTTGATCCCGGCGAGAAGCTGACGCATGATCTCTGAATCACGCTCGTTCATCTGGCAGCCGAAGGTTTCGATGTAGACTAATTTGTTTGTTTTCATATATATCAATTGTGATGGCGTCGTAAAAAGTCCGTCAATTGTTGTGATGTAATGTGCCGATTGCCCTGTCTAGCCTGGCTTTGGCCATGTTATAGTCGTAAAGTGCGTTGTAATAATTAGTTTTTGCCCGGCTCAAAAGGTTATGGGCGTCAATAACTTCAGTGGTCGTATTAAGTTGCGCCTGATAACGGGCTTCGTTAATACGATAATTCTCATCAGCCCGCGCAATTGCCTTTTGTGCTACCTCAATATTTTCGGCAGCCTCTTCAATCTCCAGAAAAGCCGCCCTGACTTCCAGAATAACCTTGTCAACAACCTGAGCGGCCAGTTCCTTGCTTTTGCGTAATCGACGGCGGGCAGCCGCCATCTTACTCTTTTTTTGCCCCCATGGCCAGAAACGCCACTGCGCCACGGCCCGTGCCGATTTTATTTCACTTGAACCAAGAGGATATTCATCGGCAAAAAAAGTATCACCCCTCTTTGTATAAGCAGCCGAAAGCGTCACAGCCGGCAGATAGGGGGCCCTGGTTAAAACGATGTCTTCTTCCGCCTGCCGGGTGGCTATCTTAGCCTGCGCTATTTCCGGACGGGAATGCAGGGCCAGCCGCCTGACCTCATCCCAGCTGACCTGCCGTGGTTCATAGATAAGGATGTCCCGCACCTCTAAAGGAGAGACCGCCGGTCTTTTCAACATAATATTGAGGGCCGCGCCGGCCAGCTGGATACGGTTCCGCGCCTTTAGCAGGTCCTGCCGCCCCTGGGCTGTTTCCACCTCGCTGGTCAGCAGGTCGTTTTTGGGAATAAGTCCGGCCGCAAAAAAGGCCCGGGCATCACGGGCGTGTGATTGCAGACGCGATAAGGCCTGCCGTGCTTCATCCTCCAGCTTTTCCGCCTTTAAAAAATTGAAATACGCATTATACACGGCAAAGATCTGCTCGATTTGTGCCTTGCTATACGCGGCATCTGAATATCTGTAAGCCAGTTTGTTTTGTTTTACCGCCGTGACCAAGGCCTTTCCTCTATAGAGCGGTTGCTCGATGGCAAAGGTATAGCCGTAATAGTTATCAACGGTTGGGAAAAAATCGCCCACCTCAAAGGCATTGTCGTAATCCCTTCTGTATTCATACTGAAAAAAGAGGGTAGGGTAGAGGTCCTTTTCCGCGCTGCGCAGAGAGGCTTCTTTTTCTTCCCGGTCGGCGCGGGCGTAGGCAAGTCCCGGACTTTTTTCAAGCACAATATCAATGCAGTCGGCCAGCGATAAGAGCAAAGCGGGCGACTTTGCCGGTGGCGGAAGCTGATCGGCCATGCCGCCGCCGGTCGCCGCCGCAACCGCGTTTCCGGCCTGAGCAGTAATCCAAAAAATACAGAAAAACAAGGCGATACGGCTCATAGTTGATCTGCCTGGGCAGCCTTGCTCAGTCCGCAGCCTTTTGGATCCAGGCCTATGGCCGGGGCAATATCGTTGAGAAGGGCGGCGACATCATCCGCCATCTCGGGAGGAAAACGAAGAAGCACAATTCCATCCTTCAGGTCAACCGTGGACTGCATGGCAAGGCCATCATAACCCTCGAGTATGAATTTCAGAAAATGAATCCTTTCCGGCGCCATGCGCAGCAACAATTTAGAACATTCAAGCATCGTTTAAATACCA
>CAYWUR010000041.1:3736-10258 GCA_964460745.1 uncultured Desulfobulbia bacterium
TTCCGGCGCCATGCGCAGCAACAATTTAGAACATTCAAGCATCGTTTAAATACCATATTACACGGCAAGAGTTACGTTCATGCCGCCCAGAAGGTCACGGTAAGACGCCAGCCGCGGTTCAACAATATCCCGCAGAAATTCCTCGGTCTGTTCAGGGGCCCGGCCGACAAACTGCTGATAATCACTTATTATCTCTTCGAGTTCCGTTTTTGTAAAGGGTATTTGCCGGTCCGCCGCCAGACGGGTCAATAGATCGTTATCCCGGCCTTCTTCTTTAACGATCTTACCGGCCGCCAGCGAGTGTACCTTGATGATCTCATGCATCTGCTGCCGGCTTTTGCCCTTGGCAACACAGGCCATCAAAATTTTTTCCGTGGCCATAAACGGCAATTCCTGCCTGAGGTGACGGTCAATTTGTTTCGGAAAAACAACCATATCGCTTGTAATATTCATGTAAAGCCGCAGGATGGCATCAGTCAACAAAAAGGCCTGGGGAATATCCATGCGCCTGATAGCGGAATCGTCCAGGGTTCTTTCAAACCATTGGTTTGCGCAGGTCGCGGAAAAATCAACAACCAGTCCCATTAATTTGCGGGCCAGGCCGGTCATCCTTTCCGAGCGCATGGGATTGCGCTTATAAGCCATTGCCGAGCTGCCGACCTGATTTTTAGCAAAAGGTTCTTCCTGAACCTTCAGGTTTGACAGCAGCCTGAGATCCACGGCAAACTTGTGAGCAGAGGCGCCGAGACCGGCCAGAGTTTCAGCGGTCTTCATGTCGAGCTTGCGAGGATAAGTCTGGCCGGTAACGGCAAAAACCGCGCTAAAACCAAGCTTTGCAGCCACCAGTTCATCCAGTTGTCTAACTTTATTGTGGTCACCATTAAACAATTCAAGAAACGTCGCCTGCGTACCCACCGTGCCTTTGGCGCCGCGGGCCATTATCTGCTGTTCGAGATTTTCCAGATAATCAAGGTCCATGAGCAGATCCTGTAGGTAAAGGGTGTTCCTTTTGCCGACAGTGGTGGGTTGCGCCGGCTGATAATGGGTAAAACCAAGCGTGGCTAAGTCCTTATGTTTTCGGCAGAATTCCGCCAGATTGGCAATAGTGTTGACAACGCCTTTCTTTATGATGCGCAAGGCCTGTTTTTGAATGATCAGGTCGGTGTTGCACACCACAAACTGCGAGGTGGCGCCCAGGTGAATGATGCCTTCGGCCTTGGGGCATTGCCGACCGTAAGTATACACATGCGCCATCACGTCATGCCGGATCTCTTTTTCCTTGCGGGCCGCCATGTCAAAATCTATATCAGCGGCATGGGCCTTAAGCTCATCAAGCATGTCCTTGGTAACGATTTCCGTAAGGCCCAGCTCGTGCTGAGCCTCGGCCAAGGCTATCCAGCAGCGCCGCCAGGTTTCAAATTTTGTCCGTTCGGAAAAAAGTTTCTGCATCTCAGGGCTGGTATAACGACCGACTAAAGGGTCCTGGTAAATATCTCGATTCATCGATTTAACTCCATTTAAAAGAAACCATGTCTCAGGTTTTAACGCTAACACATTGAAGTTGCGTGTTTTAAAGAAGATTGCGGCGACAAAAAACGCCATAACCGTATTATTATACGGCTTCGAGGCTTGTGTCGTCGTTACAAGCGCTTCTCAGCGGCCTTAATTTGCAATGTCGCATAATGTATATTATGTATAGTTTTATTAATATTCGTAATATCAGGCGGTTGTGAAAGTTTTAACGTCAACAAGATTGAGTTCCCAATTCTTTTCTCCCCTGAATTCATTGAGGCGCAGGTTAAAGGCCAAATCCAGGGACTCAGGCTCGGCGGCGGCCAGATATCCAAAACCAAAGCCGATGCCTTTATGATTGATACCGTTTTCATGCAGGGAAAACCGCAAATGTTGCTCGCCTACCACCTGTTGTTTAACAAAACTGGTTTTGCCGCTGGTAAACACGGGCTCGGGATTGCCGACCCCGAACGGCGATAATTTGCTGTAATACGACAAAAAGTTTCGGCCGGCAATATCCTTGATGGAATTATGCCAATCAATCCAGAGTTTCGGTTTTAAATCTTCCATTTTAACCATTTTTGCGACCTGCGCTTCAAAGCGGACTCGGAATTTATCAATATTTTTTGCCGGCAGCGTCATGCCGGCGGCCCCTGCATGGCCGCCGTATTGCTCCAGAAGATCGGCGCAGGCGGTTAATGCTTCATGGAGGTGTAAACCGGGGATGGAACGGGCCGATCCCCTTGCCACCCCATCGTTGACCGACAGCAGCACGGTCGGCCGATAAAAACGATCGGTAAGCCTGGCAGCCACGATGCCGATTATGCCGTGATGCCAGGCCGCCCCATTCAATACCAGAGATTTTTGGGCCGTGCCGTTATTTATGAGATGTTCGGCCATCTGCAAGGCCTCTGCTAAAAGCTGCTGTTCCATTTTCTTGCGTTTATTGTTGGCCTCGTCCAGCTCTACAGCCAGTTGACGGGCCTCGGCCATGCTCGTCGTGATCAATAACCGCAACGCTTTGTCCGGCACACCATTGCGACCGGCCGCGTTTAATCTGGGGCCGAGCCGGAAGGCGATATCTTCGGCTGTCGGTGTACGGCCGGTAAGGCCGGATACCTCTGATAAACACAATAAACCAGGTCTTTGTTTTTTTCCCAGAACCTCCAGGCCGGCCTTGACAAATATCCTGTTGACGCCCTGTAGCGGCACCATATCGGCAATTGTCCCCAACGCCACCAGATCCAGATATGCTTTTAAGTTTGGCGTCTCGTTTTCCCGCCAGAAACCTTTTGAATTAAGGCAGCTCCTGATCCCCATGATAAAATAAAACGCCACCCCTACCCCGGCTAAGCCTTTAAAAGGAAAGGGGCAGCCGGGTTGTAGAGGATTCAGAATAACGTCGGCATCGGGGAGCCGTGGCGGCGGTTCGTGATGGTCGGTGATAATCACGGTAAAACCCAGCTGTTTTGCCAGCCTTACCGCCGCCACATCACTTATGCCGCAGTCCACGGTTAGCAGCACCCCGCCTCGGGCCGCAATATCACAAGAGTCGTATAATTTTTTTATGCCGTTCTCATTAAGGCCGTACCCCTCGGTCAGCCGATCCGGTTGATAACAGAAGACATCAAGCCCCAGGCTTTTCATGAATAGAAAGAGTACGGCGGCGCCGGTTACGCCATCGACATCATAATCACCGAAAACGGCAATCGGCTTGCCGACCGTGACTGCTTCGGCAATTATGGCAACCGCTTGCGGCATGCCTTGCATAGTGTCGGGCGACGGCAGTTGGTTCAAGGCGGGATTCAGAAATAGATCAATCTGTTGTGCGCTGCTGAAACCACGCTGACAGAGAATCGAGGCAATAGGCAGAGGTATTTGCAGTTCCGCGGCGATATCCCGGCAACTCTTTTCTTCAATCGCGGACGGCCAAGGTCTTTGACGCCAGCTTTTTTTTACGGCGTGACGATTCATTAATCTATAATAACCATAATGTTATTGTTCTAACTACTTGAAATTTCGACCGCCGTTATGATTGGGCCGGCCCAGAATCTGAAATCCGATGATAATATAGTGCAAACAGGAAAGCAGAGTAAACAAGACGGTAAGATCTATCAAATAGACGTTTAAAAACCAGTAATCAACCACGTATTGCCGGGCCATAACAAAACAAATCGTGGACAACTGCACAAACGTGGTCATTTTACTGGAAAAGGTCGGTTTGATATCCAGAGGACGATTGTTGAGCAGGAGGATGCAGATGCCGAACAGGATGATAACATCTCTGCTGACCACGATTACGGTTAGCCAGCCCGGCAATTGCTGCATGATCGCCAGGGTTACAAAGGAGGTATCAAGCAGCAGTTTGTCGGCTATGGGATCAACATAGGCGCCGAAAAGCGTTTTCTGTTTCAGCAGTCTGGCCAGAAAGCCGTCCAGCGCATCGCTGAAACCGGCTATCATGAAGACAAGCAAAGCCGGTCCGGTCTTGCCTTCCATCAGAAAAATAACCAGCAGCGGGATAAGTAATATGCGGATTACCGTGATAAAATTAGGAATATTCAATGGCTCCCGGCTCCATGGCAGCTGACATTAAGTTTTTTAGATATCTTTTTGAAAATACGCATTTATTAGCAGTAGCAACAAGACGTTTAAGCGTTTGAGAGCGACTCCAGGTGTTTCGCGACTCGGGCAGACATCTCTGCCGCCTGCGCCGAATGAAACCAGGTAATTTCCTGATCACGATTGAACCAGGTATACTGTCTTTTGGCATAGCGTCTGGTATCCCTGGCCAGCAGCATAAGCGTTTGCTCCCAGGTCCAGTTTCCTTCCAGGAAGTTGACCATGTGTCTGTAGCCGATGGACTGCATGGATTTCAGGTTGCCATGAAACCCTCTGTCCAGAAGTTCCCGTACTTCGTTGCGGAATCCCTGCCGAACCATGTCATCAACCCGTTGATCGATCCTCTGGTACAGTTCCTTTCTATCGCAGGTAAGACCAAGTTTCAAGGTGTTTTGCCGTTGTTTGCCGGTCGTTGTTCTCTGTCGTTGTTTTTCCAGGTGGCTGGACCAGGGAATGCCGGTACTTTGGAAAATTTCCAGAGCCCGCAACAGGCGGCGGCTGTCGTTTGGATGTATGCGTGCCGCGGAAAGCGGATCGCAGCGGCAAAGTTCCTGATAAAGATGCAGCCGCCCTTCTTCTTTCAATCTTGCTTTGAGATGATTTCTTATCCTGGAGGCATCCGGCGCCTTTGCCGGCGGTTGTTGGACAAAAAGGCCGTTGAGCAGACCTTTAAGGTAAAGGCCGGTGCCGCCGACCAGCAGCGGCCAACGGCCCCGTTCTCTTATGGCCGCTATGGCGGCTGTGGCGTCCTCAACAAAACGGGCGACGTTATAATCCTCGTCCGGATCGGCGACATCAAGCAAGTGATGCGGAATATCCTTTCTTTCCGCCGGCGTAGGTTTAGCCGTGCCGATATCCATGTAGCGGTATACCTGCATGGAATCGACGCTGATGATCTCACAGGAGAAAGTTTCCGCCAGTTGTATGGCAAGGCCTGTTTTACCGACAGCGGTCGGGCCGACAAGGACGATTAAGGGCGGTATGTCGTTCATCTGGCGGCGGCCCGCAGAATGCGGGCATTATAGCGTAACAGTTGCGCGTAACTTTCCCGGCCTTTTCCACCGCCCAGCGGGTCCAGTTCATAAACCTTGATTTTGACGGCCTTTGTGGATGCGGCTTCAGCCAGATTGTCAGCCGCCGCCCTGGGAAGCTGAACTTCACTGAAAATCGCCTTGGCGCCTGCTTGCCTGATTTTTTTCTGTAAATCAAACAAGGTTTTAGGCGTCGACTCCCAGCCCGGAAAGGGATTGATTACGCCGGCAAAGGAAAGCTGATAACGTTTTATGAGGTATTGAAACGACGGATGGAACACAAAGATCGGCATACTGCTTACAGGTTTCAGAGTCTCAATCAACTCCTGGTGCAAAGCGGTAAGTTCGTCGGCAAAAGCCGCGCTGTTTGCCTCATATACCCGGCGGCCGTTTGCGTCAAGAGTCGCAAGAATTTCCGTCAACCGTGGCAGTATCGCCCGCACTGTTAATGGATCCAGCCAGAAATGCGGATTAACGGCAACGACGGCGGCAGCTTTTTTCTCTCCATGCAAATGGGTTCCGGTAACCGGCAGTCGGAATTCCGGCGGGATCAGATCAATAACCTCAATTTTTCTGACCGCCGGCAGACGGCTGACCCACTCCTTGTCCAGACCGGGGCCCACGTAAAAAAATGCGCGCGCCGCGGCTGTTTTTCTGATAAGCGATGGTCGGGGCGCAAAGGTGTGCGGTGAGCTGCCGGGCGGTAATAGCTGAGTAACCGTGCCGCGGTTACCCGCCACTTTCCTGATAATTTCAGCAAGCGGATGTATCGTGGCCACATATTCGACGCGACCCACCGCGGCCGGCTCTGTCGCCGTACAAATGAGGGGACTTCCCGCTGAAAGCAGAAAAAAAACTGAACATAAAAAAACGTTTATTCTAGTGATATTCATAACTGTTACTCGAATGATAATAATCGCCGCAGGGTCCGCAGTTTCGCTTTGCCGATGCCCTTCACCAGCAGCAGATCCTCGGGCTGATGCAAGCCGCCCCGTTTATCCCTGGCGGCAATTATCCGCCCAGCCAGTCGCGGGCCGATTCCCGGCAAGGTGGTAAGTATTGCTTTGTCAACCTGGTTTATCGGGACGGGCAGGGAGAAAAAAGACGCCACTCCGGCGGGCAGATGGATGGCAACAGGATCAGAACAATTTTCAACCCGCAGGGCGGCGATATGACCGGCATCGTTGAATACGGTCGGATTGTCATTCTTTTTGTTAACGCCGCAACCGGCTTCCCGGGGCGGCGTTAAGCCGATTCCGTCGTATAGTTTTGCAAAGTATGCGGTCTGCGGAACACGGTAAAGACCTGCCTCGATTCCGCTGCCCGTCAACCAGAAATATTGATATTTCCCCTTATC
>CAYWUR010000042.1:0-10254 GCA_964460745.1 uncultured Desulfobulbia bacterium
TGATCCGGCCGCCGAAAATCTCGGAAATCATGGTGTCGAAATAGGCCATCTCCGCCGGTCGGTCCTTCCGGGAGAGAAACGTCCTGCCATATATATCGCCCAGCATCCGTCTGGCCTTGTCAAACCTGGCCACGTCCATATTCAGGTCAGTCCACATCTCCGGATAGGATTTTATCTCGAAATCCGCTGTACTCATTTTCGTCTCCTCCTTAAATATGATGTATTCGTAAAAAGTCCAGAGTTGATGGTTTATATAAAAAGTATGGCAATACGTAAAATAGAAAAAAACGATGATTAATGCTGCACGGATCAGGAAAAATAATTGATACGGAGATTACGGCGTTGTATTCCATTGGTGCTTTTCGCGGCCTGTTATGGTAGCATCTCCTTATTGAAAAAATGGCGTCATTGCCTGTGGTGTCGGCGATCGTCAGCCGCCAACCGTAAAAAATTCCAAGTCTGTCTTTTTGTAATTGAGTAGTAAGTCAAAAAGTTGCGTTTATACTATTATGCGATTTTGTGTTCTTGGCAGCGGCAGCAAAGGAAACGCGACTTACGTCGCGGTCGGCGACACTGCTATTTTGATCGACGGCGGCCTGTCAGGCATTGAACTGCATCGACGGTTGGCGGCCATCGGCGTTGATTCTTCCTCTTTATCGGCCATATTTCTTACGCACGAACATACCGATCATGTTCGTGGCGTACCCGTTTTCTCCAGGCGTGGCAGACTGCCGGTTTTTGCAAATCCGGCGACCTTTGCGGCCGCCGGCGATAATTTGAATAAGCTGCATGCCTACCGGGAATTCTCGACCGGCACATCATTACAGTACCATGATTTGTGCATCCATCCTTTCTCGGTATCGCATGACACGGCTGACCCCGTGGGCTTCGTAATCTCCGACGGCAGGCACTCTCTGGGCTATTGCACGGATACCGGCATGGTCTCGCGGCTGATGCGTTACCGGCTGGCGGTATGTCACGGTCTTATCCTGGAGTGTAATCATGATCCGGAAATCCTTAAAAACGGGCCATACCCGCCATACCTGAAACAGCGAGTGCGCGGCAATAAAGGACATCTGGCCAATGATGATGCCGCCGATCTTCTGCGTGAAATACGGCATGACAAGTTGGAGCATGTCGTTCTGGCCCATCTAAGCGACACCAACAACCGGCCGGAAATCGCTGAGGCTGTGGCATGTCAGGCGTTAGGCGATGGACGGCAAAGCCGCATTTCGGTGGCAAGGCAGAACCGGCCCGGTGAGTTGGTAATCCTTGGTAAAAACGGCGAAACCTCATGAGTCTGGAAATGCCGCGTATGAGTGAGTGGGAGGCGTTTTTCAGGGTTGCCCTGCCGGGTAATATAATGTTCATAAACAGACAAAGGAGATAAGACGATGGAACAATATACGAGTTGGAGTGATTTCCTGGTGGCTGAACATGAATTGATTGAACGGAGCATGGCGGTTTTGAAAAGATGTCTCGAAAAAATTGACGACACCGTACGTGACCCGGTGCAGGCAATGAGAGCCCTGGATTTTCTCATGGAGTTCGGTGACAAGATACATAACAGAAAAGAGGAGAATGTTCTCTTCCCCCTTATGGAAAAACGCGGCATTCCGGTGGTCGGCGGTCCGCTGGGAGTTATGCTTAAGGAACACGAAGCGGAAAGACAGCTGCTGGGAAAAATGCTGACCGCCGCGCCGGTTCTGGCTGCCGCCCCGGCTGCGGATCTCAGTAAATTCACGGCGGAAGGCATGGCCTATCTCGAGGTCAGAGCCGAACATATATGGAAGGAGAATGATATATTATATCCTATGGGCCGTCAGGTCATGAATGAGGCGGATAATAAATATCTGTTGCAAGAATTTGCGTTGATAAATACGACCGCCTACGGCCCCGACGCTGTTCAGCAGTTTGGCCGCATGGTTGCGGAGCTTGAAGAGGGCGGCAAGGCCGAGGATAGAATGATTCGGCGTTTATCCTATGAACAGCTTGATGCCATCATGGAAGCCATGCCTTTTGAGATAACTTTCGTGGACGCCGAAGACACGGTCGCTTATTTTAACCGTCTTGATAAAAAAAAGATTTTCCCGCGAACTCGTTCGGTTATCGGCAGGAAAGTAGAAAAATGCCACCCGGAAAAGAGCGTGGATACGGTGCGGAAAATTGTGGACGGTTTCAAAAACGGCACCTTGGACAAGGCGGAATTCTGGATTGATTTTTCAAATGATAAGGTTCTGATCCGATATTTTCCGGTTTATGCCGAGACCGGCGATTATATGGGCGTTCTTGAGGTTACGCAGGCCATAGGTGACCTTCAGAAGTTGAAAGGGCAGAAGCGTTTGTTGGATTAAGACCGCGGGCCGGCCGGGGTTAATTCCGCAATGAGCGCACGAAGTAAAGATTCCTGTGCTTCGATGTCTTCGGTAAGTTTGAACTGGACAAGGGCTCGGCGCAGGTTATGTTCGTCGTCCATTACCTTGAAATAAGGGTTGCCTTGCAGATAGTCGGTAAAAAATCTGATGCCCAGTTCGAAAGAAATAAGGCGTATTGCATCATATAGGTACTGATAATCAAAATAAGTCAGAAAATTCGCCGCTTCTGCAAGATATCCGGCCAATATAATTCTGCAAAGATCCGTGTCGAAGCGAACATCGGCCGGAGTGTCAATCTCTTCCCCTGCCGTATTACAGCAGGATCGCAGACAATCGCCAAGATCGTAGTGTACGAGGCCGGGCTGGACGGTATCCAGATCAATGAGTCCGACCGCCCGGTCGGTTCCGGTATCAATCATGACGTTGTCGACCTTGGGGTCGCCGTGAATGGGACGGATGTGCAAGATCTTCTGTTTTTTGGCGCTCTCCAATATGTCGGCGAACGCTTGCCGCCTCTTAATGAACTTGAAACAAAATCGGGTAGCCGGCGTCTTGCCGGACCGATTGCCTTTGCACTTCAAGCTTTCGAGCCGGTTAATATATTGCGGTGTAATATGAAAGCCGTCTAAGGTTTGCACCAGCCGGCCGGCCGGTAGGTCGCCGATGAGATTATGAAATATTCCCAGGGCATGACCAATCTCTTTGCCATGTTTGGCGCTTTTAATTTTTTTATAGGTCAGGGCATGATCGATAAAGCCGAGCGCCCGCCAGAAATCGCCGTTGGCATCGATAAAATAATCTTCACCGCCTTTTGTTTGAAAAACGCGCGGCACTTCCCAACGGCGATCTGCAATTTTTTGTTCGTTGGCAAGCCGTTTACGGATATGCTCTGTGACCAGGCGCGTATTCCGCATAATTTTTTCCGGCTGCGGAAAAACCCGCCGGTTGATACATTGTAGAATAAATTTCGTCTCTTTGCCGGCCGCCGCCGTAACCAAGTAGGTGTCGTTTATGTTGCCGGCGCCGTATTCCCGGAGACCGACGATATCGCCCCCCAGCTTAAATTTTTCCGCCACGGCAAGCGGGAGAGAGAGAGAATGATTTTTTCGTGGAAATATGGCCACAAGCATTCCTTATTGAGCGGCATTTGCCGCATAGAACATCGACATTGTCTTATGTACTATGAAAATTCCGTGCAGTTTACGCCAAGTTATATTAAATACGCAACCTTTCCGGTTCTTCCGGCTTATGATTTATAGCAAATCGTAAGCGGCAAAAGCACCGGGCTGTACCTGCGTAACCTTTTGATATTTATGTAATTATGCTGATGCGGAAGGCCGCGGAAAAATTTTGACGGAGCCCGGCAAACAAGGAGTGACAATGCGGGAAAATCAACGCCTGAATGATGAACTGCGGCCGCTGTCGTTGGAAAGGGATATTCAGCCGCATGCCGATGCCTCCGTCTTGATCAAGACGGGAAATACCCACGTGGTTTGCGCTGTAACCATCGAGGAGTCCGTGCCGCCTTTTCTAAGGGATTCCGGGCAGGGCTGGATCACGGCCGAGTACGGCATGTTGCCCTGTGCCGCTAATGGCCGTATCCCGCGTGAGGCGGTCCGTGGCAGGAAGGGCCGTACCTATGAAATCCAACGGTTGATCGGCCGATCGTTGCGGATGATGGTTGACCTGACTGCTTTAGGCGAAAGAACCCTGCGGGTAGACTGTGATGTTGTTAGAGCGGACGGCGGAACCCGTACCGCCGCCATAAATGGCGCGGCCCTGGCTGTGCGTGACGTCTTAGCGCGTTTGCCTGAACGCGGGGACTGCAACATGCCGCGCTTTATGCCGATTGCCGCCGTAAGCGCGGGGCTGGTTGCCGGCCGGCCTCTCCTTGATCTCGATTACCGCGAAGATTCCGCCGCGGAGGCGGATGGTAATTTTGTAATGACCGGCGATGGCCGCTGGGTGGAAGTGCAATGCACGGCCGAGGGCCGGCCGTTGACCCGGGAAGAATTCAGCAGGATAGCGCAGCTGGCCCAAAAAGGTATTAAAGAATTGTTGGCCTGCTGGTGGGAAAAAGCATGACCAGCCAATCACCTTTTCGGGTGTTAGGCAGGTCATCCCAATGTCCGGCCCGGCGGGGCGAGGTTAAGACCCTGCACGGCGCCGTGCAGACTCCGGTTTTTATGCCGGTCGGCACTCAGGCGACGGTCAAGGCGGTGACCCCGGAAAATCTTGAGGAAATAGGCGCTGAAATTATCCTTGCCAACACGTATCATCTGTTTATCCGTCCAGGCCACGAATTAATCAAGGAATTCTCCGGCCTGCACGGTTTTATGCATTGGAATCGGCCAATTCTTACCGACAGCGGGGGGTTTCAGATTTTCAGCCTGCGGGAACTTGCCAGGATCACCGAGGAAGGCGCGGCCTTCCGTTCACACCTCGATGGCGCGCCGCTCTTTTTAAGCCCTGAAGATGCCGTGGAAGTCCAGGAGGCTTTGGGGTCCGACATCATGATGTGTCTGGATACCTGTATCCCATATCCGGCGAACCGTGAGGAAACACGTAATGCCACTGAATTGACCAACCGGTGGGCCAAGCGCTCACGCGCGGCGCAACGAAACCGCGGCCAATTGCTGTTTGGTATTGTGCAGGGCGGTATGTTCCGCGATCTCAGGCAACAGGCGGTTGACGATCTGCTGGCTATCGGTTTCGATGGTTATGCCATCGGTGGTCTGAGCGTAGGGGAGCCCAAGGAATTGCTGTTGGAGATGACCGAATTTACCGCGTCTCTTCTGCCGCGGGAATATCCGGTCTATCTTATGGGGGTGGGAACCCCGGAGGATCTGGTGGAAGGCGTTTTTCGAGGTGTGGATATGTTCGATTGCGTCCTGCCCACCCGTAACGCCCGGAATGGAATGCTCTTTACATCCACCGGCAGACTTGTTATAAAAAACGCCAGATATCGACATGATCCGCTGCCGCCGGATGAAGCCTGTGATTGTTATACCTGCCGGAACTACTCAAGGGCTTATCTGCGGCATCTCTATATGTCTCGTGAAATTTTGGCGTATCATCTGAATACGGTTCACAATCTTTATTATTTTGTTCGGCTTATGCGGGAAATGCGGCAGGCAATTGAGCAGGACAGTTTCATGCAATTCAGAGCGGATTTTTATGCAAAACGGACAGACTGTTAGAAACAGTGTCCCGGCGGAGCATGGCGGCCGCGTCGTTAATGAGTGCCGCGTTACAGAAGCGGTATATATCTAAAACAATCCACTGCTTAAACAAGTCCGGAGGTATGTTATGTCAGGATTAGCTTTTGCCGCAAGCGGCACCCCAAGCCCCCAGGGAGGCATTATTTCCTTTGTCCCGCTTATCTTAATCTTTGTTGTCTTCTATTTCCTTCTTATCAGGCCGCAACAGAAAAAGGCTAAAACCCACCAGAACTTTCTCGCCAATATGAAAAAGGGCGACGCGGTGGTTACGAGCGGCGGGTTGCACGGCACCATTACCGGGCTGACAGAGAAAATCGTTACCCTGGAAATTGCGGATAAAATCAGGGTAAAGGTGTCACGGGCCAATATCCTGGGATCCGTGGCTTCCGTCACGGCGGATAACCAGGGCGGCGCTAAAGCGCAAGGCGGCTGAAATTTAACCGGTTGTAATTAAGCTTCATCGGGTTATGAGGCTGATTAAATAATTTTTTTTCTGATAAGACTGTCTGCTTCCCATTCAGTGATAACCGCCGGGATAGTTTTCAAAGACACGATATCACCCGGATTGGCCTGTAGAAGAGGCTCCTCCGTCTGACGGCGCATTTCCTTGATTGTGAAGGAAACTGCCGGCAGCCTTTTGCCAAGATATTCAACCTGATCTCCTTTTCTGATTACATTTTTGACCTCGATATAATAAGAGTCGTCGTCCGGTCCGGTCGGGCGGCGGACGACCCCTGCCGGGGCGTAATGCTGCTGAAGGCGGGGACTCTTGTAAATCATGTCTTCAGCTGCCGGCGGTCCATCTATAAAATTTTCCGTGTATCCTCTGGTGCCGACCCTGGCCAGTTCTTCCATGAAAACGGACGGCAGTGGCTTCTTGTCGCCGGCCGGCTTGCCGGCGAGATAATTAAGAGCAGCGCGATATACCCGCACCACCCCACCCACATAATAGGTGCTTTTCATCCGTCCCTCGATTTTCAGACTATCGACCCCGACTTCCATAAGATCCGGCAGTCTGTTCAACAGGCAGAGATCCTTGGCGTTAAATATGTATGTACCCCGGTCATCTTCATCCACCGGAAAATATTGCTCAGGCCGTTTTTCTTCCAGCAGCTTATATTGATAGCGGCAGGGATGGGCGCAGTTCCCCTGATTGGCGTCCCGGCCGGTTAGATAATAACTCAACAGGCAGCGACCGGAATAGGAGATGCAGAGGGCGCCGTGGATGAAAACCTCAACCTCTGAGTGTATTGCGTTTTTGATAGCCGCAATCTCCGCCAGCGTTAATTCCCTGGCAACATTTAGGCGTGTTACCCCTTGCGCCTGCCAGAAACGGGCGCTTGCCTTGTTTGTAACATTTGCCTGGGTACTCAGGTGGATAGGTATCTCCGGGATGAGCTGCCTGGCGGTCATGATAACGCCGGGGTCCGAGATTATAACGCCGTCTACCGCAAGATCGCGGAGATAGAGTAGATATTCTTCCATGCCAGGCAGGTCATTGTTATGTGCGAATATATTTGCGGTCGCGTAAACTTTTACGGACCGGCTATGGGCGTAATGAACGGCCTGTTTCAGTTCCGCGGCGGAAAAATTCGTGGCATGGGCGCGGAGACTGAATTGCTTGCCGCCAAGGTATACCGCGTCGGCGCCATAATGGATGGCGGTGACCAGTTTTTCAAAATTGCCGGCCGGCGCCAGCAATTCCGGCAGCCGAGGTTTATTGTCTATAATCATGAGCCTTCCGGGGTAGTGTGTAAAGGAGTAGATTACTGGATTGAAGAATTCAACAATATACTCTGCCGTGCCGAACGGCAAGTGGTTTCAGACCAAATCTTTCTTTCACGCCGGGGTAAATTTCAGGACGGATTTTTTACGAATACATCAGGCTTGTGTCTTAAAATGCCGGAAAGGCGCCGGGCTTGATATTTGGCTGTTTTTGATGTAACAAACAAGAATCGAAAACCCTCGAAAGGAGAGAAAGAATGAAAGGGCGGGTGCTGGATTATTCGGTACAATCGAACTCAGGGGTTATTTCCGGATCTGACGGGGCAAGATATATATTCGCAGGCTCGGAATGGAAGGGCGGTGTGCCGCCGTCGAGGGGCATGTTCATCGATTTTGATGTTGAGGGAGAAAGGGCTATTGGTGTCTACCGGGCGCTGGGAAGTGTCGGCGCCGGCACGCCGCCTGGTTCTAAAAGCAAAGCGGCAGCCACTTTGTGGGGTGCTTTTTTAGGCGGATTTGGAGCCCATAAGTTTTATATGGGGTCTTGGGGTTGGGGAATAGTTTACTTGTTGACATGCTGGCTCTACGTTCCATTCATAGTTGCAATGGTTGAATGGATTAGATACGTACTTATGACGGATGATGAATTTTATATAAAAGCAGAAGATTTTAAAGATAAGGGTCCGTTTGGGTTCTTTTGGTGAAAAATCGTCTTCACGGGCCTTTTGCGTGGGGCGCTGCATTGGGGGGGTGAATCGGTTCTTCCAGGCTGGCCCGCGCGCCACCTGAAAACTCTTCAGCTTGCGGTAACCGCCATGTTTCGGAATCAAGTCAGACATCGGCCAATCCCTTTCCTGTCAAGGCGTTACGACTTTGCCCCCTGCCATTCTCCACGTCCTGACATAGGAAATTCTCTTTCTCTACATTTTCTCCAAACCATTTACTGACCTGGGTTCGATTCCCATTCGAACATAAGCCCCTGGTAAATTAAAGAGAGTATTTTCCGGCATAGCCCCTGGGGGTCACCATCAAGTCCTGCCAGAGATAGGTCTGGGAATTGCCGATAATTACCGTGGACTGCATTCCAACATCACAGTTAGGCAGATTCTCCAAGGTGGTCAATTCGATCTTTTCATTCTCCCGAGTGGCAGCCGTGACGATCCCGACCGGTGTATGAGCCCCTCGTTCGGCCATAATAATCTCCCGTGCCCGGTTGAGCTGCTCGACCCGCTTTTTGGATCTAGGGTTATAGATAACAATTACAAAATCAGCCAACGCCGCCGCCTTGAGTCTTTTTTCGATCATTTCCCAGGGAGTCAACAGGGTCGACAGGCTGATCGCGGCAAAATCGTGCATAAGGGGTGCCCCGAGCCGGGCCGCGCAAGCATTTAAAGCAGCAATTCCAGGGACCACCTCAACAGAGACAGCTAAGTCATGAGTCTTCACCATCTCATAAACCAACCCCGCCATGGCGTAAATACCAGGGTCACCTCCACAAACCAGAGACACGGTCCGCCCTGCGGCCGCAAGTTCGATGGCCTTGCCGCAACGATCAACTTCTTTCATCATCGTTGATGGCAGGACCTTTTTGTCAACAAGCAATTCCGGGATGAGCTCAAGATACGTCTTGTAGCCGACGATGGTATCACTTTTCCCAATGGCCTTCAGGGCAGCTCCCGTCAAGTGGTCAAGATGTCCCGGACCGGTGCCGACAACGTATAACCGGCCACAGCCACAGCCAGTGTCACATTTTTCCATTTCTGTTTCCTTATGAGCAGTTTTCCCGTAGCTGCCGAAAGCAGGGCAGCGGGCTCCGCCACCCCGACAGCACCGGTTGCAGCCAATACTGTAGCGGAATGGCCGACCCCTGACACGGTGTTAAGTTCGTCCTTGTTAAAAAAATCAATTGCAAGATTCTGCTGCCGGGCAAACTCCAGCAGCCCCTTTTCGTCACTTTTTAAATCAATAGAGGCCAGATTACGGATGGCATGCGGCGACAAATCATTATCCCGGCACAACTCTTTAATCGCCCTGCCTATTTCATCAATCGGCGTGTTCCGGTTACAGCCGACACCAAACACAAGTTGAGCAGGCCGCAGGGCAACACCGCCCCCACCGGTCACTGTCCGGCGGAAGGAGGCAATGATATCCGCCTGATCCGGCGTTTCAACCAATACAAACGAATCCGGCAGTTTTTCTGACGGCACATCCAGATAGATATTGACCTTGCCCTGATTTACCAGTTTGGCCGAAACCCTAGTCAAGGCAGCTTTATCTTCCACAACCAAACCATTATCTCTGGCCCATAAATCAAGTGCGGGCAGCCCCAGGATATCCGAGGCAGTAGTAATCACCGGCTGGCCATCCGTAACAGCCGCCACCTCTCGGGCCAGATCATTGCCGCCGCCAAAGTGGCCGGAGAGCAGGCTGACGGCAAAACGTCCTTTCTCGTCCACCACAACCACGCAAGGGTCAACCGCTTTATCTTTAATGAGCGGCGCGATGGCGCGCACCACAATACCTGTGGCCGTGATACAGATAAAAGCATCGTAATCCTGCCAGTGTAAAGCCAGAGTTTCAGCCACCGGGGGACCTGCAAGGACAGTTGCTTGATCCATGTTGGACGCCAGAGTTGTAGCAAGTGCGCGGCCGCCTTTTGTTAACGATAGAATTGCTGTTTTCATCTCAACTTCTTATTTGCGGTATTCATGGCTGAAGCTCTTGTCATACAGTTTAGATACAGATCCAAGAGGGCCCTGCCCGAACACTTTGCCCACCGAGATGATGGCGGTCTTTCTGATCTCCGCCTCACTTACCTGCCCGGCAATGGTTTCAATGGGGCCGCGCAGAACCCGCTCCGCGTGCCAGCGTACCCTTTCCACAACCGCCACCGGGGCCTCCGGGCCAGAACCCCCCGCCAGCAAGGCGTCACA
>CAYWUR010000043.1:0-10249 GCA_964460745.1 uncultured Desulfobulbia bacterium
TTTGATATTATTATTTATAAATACGGGCTGGTGGCTTTACTGAAAAAAATATTACCCATTCTACGCATAAAAAGGCTTGGTTTTGAGAGTCATTATATGCTGCATGACGCAGCCCTTGCCTTTACCGCGGCACTCGACAAACTTGCTGTTAAGCCGATGCCGCTTACCAATATGGTGGAGAAACTGCGTCTCGGAAAAGACGCGGATGAGTTGATAAAAATCCGTAAGGCCGTAGGGCTTTGCGAAGAAGTTTTTCAGGAAATCCACGCCGGCCTGGAGGCGGGTCAGACTGAACGGCAGGTGGCCTTAAAAATTGAAACCGCCATGCGTCAAAAGGGCGCGACCGGTCCCAGTTTTGCCACTATTGTCGCCGGCGGGCCGAACGGCGCTTTACCACATGCCGTCCCCACGGACCGCCCTCTGCGGGAGGGGGAACCCATAATAATCGATATGGGCGTCCTTTTGGACGGCTACTGCTCGGACATGACCCGCACCATTATGTTGAACCGGCGCGGCGCCTCTGTCGATCGGCGGACCATCGCCCTCTTCCGCCTGGTCCGCAAGGCGCAGCTGGCGGCCCAGGACCGAATAAGGGCCGGCGTTACGGCGCAGAGCGCCGACCGGGCTGCCAGAGAAATAATCCAGCAGGCCGGTTATGGTAAAAACTTTGGTCACGGCCTGGGACACGGCGTCGGCCTTGCCGTCCACGAAGGACCATCTCTCAATCGCCGCAGCCGCCGTAAACTTGCGGCCGGCATGGTCGTGACCGTGGAGCCCGGCATTTATATAGCCGGCTGGGGGGGTATCCGGATGGAAAATATGGTGGTCGTCAAAGAAAACGGCTGCGAATTGCTGAATAAGGACACTACATTTCTGGACACATACCATCATTAATAATGACTTGAGGTTGGATCATGAGAAAACACTTTGTGCTGGATACCAATGTTCTGCTCCATAACGGGGAGGCAATCGAGTCGTTTGCCGATAATATCGTAATCTTACCGATGACGGTCATCGAGGAGCTGGACAAATTCAAAAAAAATAATGATGAATTAGGCCGCAACGCCCGCCAGGTCATCCGCCGTCTGGATAAACTCAGGGGCAGAGGCCGCCTGCGGGAAGGCGTTGAAATGGACAACGGCGGCATCCTGAAAATAACCATTGAAAAAGATAATATCAACGGCACCTGCATGGACATGAGCGTGCCGGACAATAAGATCCTGGCAACAGCCTATACACTTCATCAGCAGGGCGACAAGGTTATTTTCGTCTCCAAGGATATCAATGCCCGGTTGAAGGCGGATGCGCTGGGCATTGACGTCATGGATTTCGAAAAGGAAAAATGCAACATTGATGAACTGTATACCGGCGTCAGGGAAATTCCGGTAGCCGCTGCTGTTATTGATGATTTTTTCAAAAAAGAAACTCTGACCATGGAAGGCCTTAACCTGCTGCCCAATGAATTCGTAATGCTTGTCGATGAAACAAACCCAAAGCACACCGGTCTGGCTAAATCAAAAGATGAAAACACCATTACCCATCTTGATTCCCAGCTTGAGAGCGCCTGGAACCTACAGCCCCGCAGCAAGGAACAGCGCATGGCCCTTGAGCTTCTTCTCGATCCGTCGGTGGAACTGGTGACCTTAATCGGCCAGGCCGGCACCGGCAAGACCCTGCTGGCCTTGGCAGCCGGCCTTGAAATGACGCTCCGTCACAAAAACTATGAAAAACTGTTGGTTTCCAGACCCGTCATCCCCCTTGGCAGGGATATCGGCTACCTGCCCGGCAGCAAGGATGAAAAACTTGCTCTATGGATGCAGCCCATATTTGATAACCTTACCTATCTGATGGGAGCGCATAAAGGTAATCACGAATCCGTCCTGCAGAAGGTTAACGGACTGATCAAAAATAACGAGGTGGAGTTGGAAGCCTTGACCTATATACGCGGCCGGTCGATTCCCCGGCAATATGTAATTGTGGACGAGGCCCAGAATCTTACCCCGCATGAAATTAAAACCATTGTCAGCCGGGCTGGAGAAGGCACCAAGATGGTACTCACCGGCGACCCTTATCAGATCGACAATCCATACCTTGATTCAAGCAGCAACGGTTTAAGTTATACGGTTGAAAAATTGAAGGGCGAGGCGATTTACGGTCATATTACCCTTAAAAAGAGTGAACGTAGCGCCCTGGCAGGTATTGCCGCCGATTATCTCTAACCGTAAGTGGACACAGGGCACGAATCTGCCGGCGGTTGGGACACTCAATATACCTGGTGTATAATTGAGCGTCCCAACCGCCGGCATCTCCGCACCCTGTGTCCACTTACGGGACAGGGGATAGCGGGCCGCGCTGCTGGAGTGGATAATTACAGAACCTTTAATTATGCGGAGATAAACATTGCGACAATTCCTGATTGATCAATTGACCGTGGAGGAAAGGGCCAATATCGACAACTACCTGAGAAGATCACTCAAACCGGGGCCGATTGAGGGGCTCTATTGGTTGCCGGTACCCGACGATCTGCTGGGAGATGCACAGGTGGGACATGCGGCTTGCGGGCCCTTTTATTTTGCCGTTGAACTCAATGAAGACGACTTAAAATTTGAACTGCTGGTGCGCAGTCAGACCAATCTGCATTGTTCATGCATTGCCCATGCCACTTCGGCCCAGCGCGATTTCGTTCTCGACTTTGCCGACAACCTCCTCAAAGAGGAAAAGATCAAGGCCTGACCTGCGTGTTTTTTTGTTGTCCCTTAACGGCTGCCGCCGTCCGCACCGCAGCCAGTCTTCTTAAAGTTTCTTCGTAAATATCCCTGGAAAACGCCGTGCCGACCAGCTTCTTCACCGCGGTCCGCCGATAGGCCGCAAGTTCCGCCATGCTTGCGTCCGTGGCTTTAACCAAGACATTGCCGTTTTGCCGCAACACCTTTAAGGCCTCGACATTGCTTCTCCTGGTATCCTCCAGCAAGCCGCCGAAATTTTTTTTCGCCGCTGACTCAAACAAGGCTACATAAGCAGCCGGCAGTCTGGCAAAAGGCCGGCGATCAAAAACCAGGGCGCCATAAGCATAAGCAAACGGAGTATCCGTTATGTACGGGGTGGCAGTGAACCACTGCAGGACTATGGCGCCGTAAAATGAATTAAAAACCGTATTGACCAGGCCGGTCTGCAACGAAGTAAGAACATCGGGAATAGACAGCGGCGTCGGACTGACACCGACCGTCTCCAGGAAAACCTTACTTATGGGGTCTCCCTCCGGCACCCAGGTTTTACTGTTCTTCAGATCAGCCACGGTGGTAACCGGCTTTTTTGACATCGTATAAAGAAAGCCCACCTCGGTCATGGCCAGAAGAACCAGATCCTTATCTGCAAAGGCCTTTTTAAACCGGGGAAACAACCCGGTCGTGACCTTGTCCACTTCATCATATGAATTGAAGAGGAAAGGAATCCCCATGACCCGAAAATCGGGGACGATTTCGCTGATGCCGGTCATGGTAAATCCACCAGCCTGCAGTTGTCCAACTTTCATTTTGCGGTACATGGCCCGGTCGTCCCCCATAATACCGCCCGGATAAATCTTGAAGCCCACCTCGCCGTTGCTTTTCTCCTTGACTTCTTCAGTAAAATCATGAAAGCGTTTCGCCCAAATACTGCCGTCGGGCGCCAACGATGCCATCTTAAAAAGATACTTCGGACGTCCGGCCTGAACATCGGCGCCGACGAACAAAAAGCCGACGCATAACATGATCGAGAATGCAGATTTCAGAAAAAAACGCATGATAAAATCCTCTTGTTTAGTTGTCGGAACTATGGACACAAGTAAAACGGCAACCAACCCGGTAGAAGGCCACAGGTGCCGGAGATGGTCACAAGCACCGGGTCCGGCTATACGCCGGTATGCCGAATCCGGTGATCGTGGCCAGATTCGGTGCCTGTGGCCTTCTACCTAAAAGAATTCATTGATGTGGGCAAGTAACCGCCCAGCCTTCATTTTGGCCAGTTTATTACTTGAGGCCAGGTCGTCGACAATCAACGGCTGATCTATAACTTCCCGCAGCAGCTTTTCAAAAAGCGCTCGGTTCGCGGTCATCCGCGCGTAAGTCTTCGCATATAAAACCTGGGTCAACAGAAAATGACGGCTGCTGATGGCAAGCGCCCTTTCAAAATGTCGACGGCTTTCCTCGGGTTTGCCGCCAAACATCGGCGGGCGGGCGGCATAGTAGGCGCCGAGAAAGAGATGCGCGGCGCCATGGTAAAAAGATTCATCCAACGCCAGGATCCGCAGCATAAGCTGTTCAACCTTGGGAAGATCCGCCACGGCCGCCGGAGAACCTTCCTGATAATTTATCCAGGTTGCCCAACCATAACCGCCCCAGAAAAGAGGGGCCACGTCCTGTTTCCCTATTTTCCGGATACAGCTGGTAAAATCGGCTAACGTGCGGGGCAACTCCTGCCCGCAATCGGCAATTTGCAGAAGGAGAGCCTTTCCATAATCCCGCGCCTTTTTACTGAGTTCGACAGCACACGACTCCTCGCCGTACTCAAACTGAACCGCGGCAAAGAAGATATAAGCCTGCACGCCGCTCATCAGTAAACGCCTATCGTGCGGATTAGCGCCAATCAGCCCGTCAATCATTAAAAGAAAAGACGGCGTCCCCTCGCGGACCAGGGCGAGATCGGTCTGCCTTTCCAGTGAACCGGCCAGGGGATCAAGAAAAGGCTTCACCATAAGCGCCGCGCAGCCGCTCAGGGCAAAAACCGCGGCCAGGGTTACGATCATGCCGCCGATAACCGGAAAATTTTTCCGAAAAAATGTTGCGAAAAAATCAGCCATGCGTCTTTCCTTAGATTCAGGACAGTTACGGCTACAGTTTATGGGAATTTATTGCCCCTACTAAATAGTTACCTTATTATTTCCTGTGCCAGACGCCGCGCTCATCCTGTAGCCATTCACCCGGCGGAGCTATAGCGGCAATCCGCCTTGCCCGCCGTTTCCCGACAAACGCGAAAGCCACGCCCTGTTGCCGGGCTATAGCCATGTAAATTTTCTCCCGGTCGGCATTTTCAGCCTGCACAACATCTTCCCTTTCCCTGACGCCGCCGATGAACTCTAAATAGCCTTTATTATTCTCACCGATAACACCTTTCTCCTTCAAGGTATTAATCACCGGAATCCTCGACTTCATCCGCGCTTTTATATTGTTGGCGCTCTCGCCAAAAACGTTAAAACATGGCACAAATGTCATCAGAATCATAAAAACAACTATTTTGTAAAAAACATGCCGTTGCATTAATGACACCTCCTTAAAAGGCTATTTAGCGCCGTCCAGATCACCGAAAAAGTCGTCCAGGGCCTTGTCAATCTTAATATTAATATCAATCGTGATATGGATAGGTTTTATTTCAACAGGCGCCACATTAACCTCGTGGCGCGCCTCAATTTCATGATGAGTACACCCCTGTCCAAACAGCAGCAGCACTGCTGCCACCCCCAGAACTCTTAGCCATCTCACACGGATACCTCCATCAATTATTCAGCCTTTTTAAAAACATCCTTAATTGATCCACCATAGTGCAAAACTTCGTTCAGAGGAAGCCGAAAATTGACATCAAGACGAAGCGGGTAATCAATCCCTTTTTTGCCTCCCCCTGCTATTCTGGTAAAAACGCCGAGCCGCCGATTATATGTAAAGGGCAACGGCCCAGCCGGCTTACCGTCAAGCGCCATCTTCAAAACCAGATTTTCACCATCGGGACTCAACAGGAGTTTAACCCAGTTATAATCGAAATTTTTCAAGGCCTCGTTCGCAAAATCCAACTGCGAATATTGCGGCGCGTCCCGCGGCACGGCTGCGGCCAACGACTCCACGCCGGCCATTCTTATTTTACCGCCTACTCCGGGAGTTGAATATAAAAATCCACTGCCGAAATTCAGCCTGCCCTTCTTGACGTTAAAGGGAATGCGGCCATTGACAGCGCCCTGGCCGGAGATACCGCCGACGCCGAGCTGTTCAAAAACCTCGGCCAGTTCAAGATCGTCGGCATAAAGAACAATATCATACTCATCCGCCCCCGGCAAAAGACGAACGGCCTGGGTATATACATGCCCTTTACACCAACTCACCCTGCTGTTTTCTATAAAAAGAGCCGCCGGCGACTCAAGTTGAAAAACAATCTCGCCATTGCTTACGTTCAACTCTCCCAGAGACGCCTTTTTAAAAGTCAGGCGCTGCGCCGGCAGACTGCGCATCTTCAACAGATCCGGCACTGTCAGAGAAACAGCCACCCCTTGAATTGCAACACCCTTATCCTGCATGGTCACGGCGACGTTCTGCAACTTTGCGGTTACCGAACTCTTAAAATCGCAGGCATTGACAAACGGGTCGCCGTCAAGTCCGATGTCGCCCGCCAGAATTACGCCCTTCGCCGCAGGAAAAAAGACGCCTAAATCAATCGACTCGGCATTGAAACCGGCAACATGAAAAATAGAATGCGATTGAAAATCCAGGCGGGGCGAGAGGCTGGTTCTACTGTCGATATCCATTGTCAGGCCCGGCAATAAAGCGCTTTTATATTGTGCCGCAACAAACAGGGCGTCGCCATCCTGCCGCGCCGTACCGGATATTGAGCCAAGCCGCGAGGCGCCCCGGGTCACAGCGGCGACGGAAAATTCCCCCTCTTTACCGGATCCTTCGCCAAGCCATTGCCAGGGAATTATAACATTTATACCGTGCGCCTTTGTCTCCAACTCCGGCGCGGCGATCTCGCCATTGGCGAATTTTGCCTGACCCTCCACGCGCCAGGCCCTGCCGTCCGCCGTAAAGACAACCGGTCTCTTAATCTTGCCGGTGAAAAAAAATCCGCCTTTGACCAACAAAGAATCCGCCAGAATTTCCGTGTCGGCGGCCGAGATTTTAAAATCAGCAGACACCCCTGTTGTCGCCGCCTCGCCAATTTTACAGGCGCCGTTCAGAACAAGGGAAGGCATCCGCACGTCCACGCTCTTCCCGGTACCGGCGAGCCCGGCAATCTGTAGGGAGACGTTAACGGTTCCCTTGCCCTTTTCACCGTGTCCGGCAATATGAAGGGCCGGAGCTTTTGCCGTGATGCTGAAATCTTTATATTTGAACAAGCGCCCCTGCCCTGCCGGCGCGGATTCCTCAGGCTGCAGCAGGGCGGCAAGGTCGAAGTTCCATATTCCGTTCTCCGTGTATGCCGCTGAAAACTTACCGGCGGCTGCAAACGGCGCAACAAAAGAGGCTGTCGGCCGGAGGTCATCGAAACCAACCGGTGTAACGGTAAAATCTCCCGAGCCGACAACGCCGCCCTGCTTAAAGTGCAAATCACCGTGGGCGTCAAAACGCAGGGCCGCCGGCGCAAACAGCGGGCCGTCAAGAAAATCGGCGAAATCGGCAAAGACGGCAGGCTGAAGAGAATCCGCATAAAAATGCAGCGCCGCCGCCCCGGCCACCGGGTTTATCCTTGAAGACAAACGGACCGTCTGCCCGCGTGGATAAAATTTCAAAAGGCAATCCCAGACGTCCCGGCGGCCGTCAGGCCCGTTAATCGTTGCCGGAGAAGCGGAAAGATCAAACGGCAAGCGGTAGTGTTTCCCTTTGTAATCACACAACAACACGGCATTGTTTATCACAAGACGCCCTACGCTGACAGACGGTTCGAAATCCGCGCCGGGCCCCCTCGAGACCTTCTCCTTACTATCGAAAAAGGCCGCCATAATCCGCCGCCAATCAAGGTTGTGGATAAATACCTTCTTATTGACAATCTCAACGGACAGGGACAGACCGTCAACCATAACACGGTCAATGTGCCTTCTTCGCAACAACGCCAAGGGGGCATAATCAAGACGCACCGATTCGGCGGAAACCGACGGCCTTTCGCCCGCACCGACACGTAACCCGCCGATATCCGCACCGGTAAAATCTATCCGTCGCACGTCGCATTCAAAATCATCGACCCCGACTTTTCTAAAAAATTGTGGTAAAAACGCGGACTCCATATATCGCGGGACATACACATAAAAAAAAAGCTGCCCCGCAAAAAGAAATATCAGCAGGAACAAAAAAATCCGCAAAACCGTATAACGTTTCATTTCCACACCATCCGGAGGCGCCGGCAAATCTCGGGACAGATTTAAAATCTGTCCCGAACTCATATTTAATTACCTGACAAAAACAAGCAGCAAGGCCGCAATACTCAGGCCTACATCCAAGCTTGGGGTATTAATATCGCATAGTTACCTCCGAGATCGGCCGCACATATATTTTATACAAAAAAACAATAGACGCAGGAAAAAATAAAAAAAGAGTATTTTCGAGAAAAACGGAGGAAACAAGAGGAATATCGAGCTAGGAGAAATCAATAGCCTGTTGAAATCTTGTCAGTGTCCTCCATAACCACATATAATTATAATACAAATGTTACAGTACAACAAAAACACGTCGTTTTAAGCAATTAGAAAACACTATAATTAAAAATTCAATAATCATATAAAGATATGATTGTTGAAAACAGTTGTAGTCGGGAAGAACAAAATCAACCTAAATCGTCTTTGACAGCGGATAACCTATCTAATAAAAAAGACCGCAACAAATATTGATTGAGTTAGCCGTAATCATTCGTAATCCCTTGTTATCCTTTATAATTTATGAATCTATAGTTGTTTGTAACATTGTTAAAGCCTGTCAATTTTAAAATTGGTTGTTTTGTAACATTTGTAGCAAATAATAAATAAGACTCTGTAAGCCTGTCGAGAGCCCTTGCGACGAAGGCCGTCGAAATTTTACGGCCGATCACCTCGCGGTTAAAGGCTGTTCATCGACCAGCGCCCAGAGTAAATTGCTCAATTGGCATGAGAGATTTGGAAGGGGGCGCCATTTATGTTGTGGGAAAAGACCAAGAGCATCTTAAAAAACAAGCTGCCGGAATCTGTATACAATTTATGGATAGAACCGTTGGAATGCATGGTTGATGATAATCTTTCCCTCGAAATTGCCTGCCCGGACCGCTTTTTTTGTTCGTGGGTGAGCGAAAACTACCTGCCGCTCATCAAGGAAATCCTGCACGAACTCGAAGAAAATGCCGTAAAGGTTAACTTCAAGGTTGTTGGAGAAGAGCGGCTGTTTCTGTCGACCGCACCGGATAAAGGACAATTACGATTACCGTCAATACCGGAGGCCGCCTCTTTTTGCAGAAATCTTCACCCCCGTTATACCTTTGAAGAGTTCATGGTGGGAGACAGCAACGCTCTCGCCCGCTCCGCCTGTATGGCAATAGCCGAGAACGACAACTCGGTGGGCCCCTGCCTCTATATTAACGCCGGTTGCGGTCTTGGCAAAAGCCATCTGACCCATGCCGTGGCCCATAAAATCATGGATAATTCGCCGGGAACGCAACTTTGCTACCTCACCGCCCAACAGTTCAGCGGTGAGATGGTCAGCAGCATCAAGACAAACACCATGGATCAGTTCAAGAAAAAATACCATGACCACTGCGATATCCTTCTTTTGGAGGATATTCACACGCTGACAGGGAAAACAAAAACCCAGGTGGAACTCAATGAAATCCTGGATGCCTTGATAAAATCGGGCAAAAGGATCATCCTGACCTCCGCATTATCCCCGCGGGAAATACCGAATATTGATGAGAGCTTCCGCTCCCGGATGTCGGCAGGTTTAATCAGCGCCATCAATCCGCCGGATCTGGGAACCAGGAAGCTCATCATCCGCCGGAAGGCAAAAAACAACAATCTACATCTCTCCGAAGATCTTGTCGAATATCTGGCGCAAAACCTGCAAGGGGATATTCGTCAGGTGGAAAGCGCCATTGTCGGTCTGAAGGCAAAATCCAACCTCGTAAAGATTGCCCCGGACCTTGACATGGTCAAGGAAATTGTCAAGAGCTTTGTCAGTCCAACCAGGACAAAAGACCTGTCCGTAGAGATTGTCAGAGATTTTGTGGCCGGGCAGTTCAAAATCAGTGTAAATGATATAAAATCAAAATCACGGAAAAAAAATATAGCTTTCCCGCGGCAGGTTTCGATGTATCTGACGCGGAAACTGACTGACTACCCGCTGGCTGACATCGGGCGGGCCTTTAACCGGGATCATTCGACGGTCTTACATTCCGTCAAGGTGATTACCGAGGCGGTCAGGCGTAACGGCAGCATTCGCGGGCAAATGGATTTTCTGGCGGAAAAGCTGTTACAGTAGTAAAAAATTTATCAGAA
>CAYWUR010000044.1:0-10224 GCA_964460745.1 uncultured Desulfobulbia bacterium
TTGATATTTCCCCTTATCATGCCTGGGCTTGACATTTATCCGACGGCTGATCAGACCTGTCGTCAAAACAACAAGTCCTAAAACGAGTAAAACCAAAGGCCGCCCGTCGATGCGCCGTAAATGTCCACCAGGCGCCGCATCTCCTCCGTCACCTGCCGGCCGCGGCGCTTTTTTCCTGCTTTTGTTCATCTTTCATCAGTTTATAGGTGATGCTGTCAACCAGGGCCTGCCAACTGGCTTCAAGAATATCATGCGAAACGCCAACCGTACTCCAGGTGGCTTTCCGGTCGCGGGATTGGATAAGCACCCGAACCTTGGCGCCGGTGCCGTACTCACCGGAAAGGACCCTGACCTTATAATCTTCGAGTTCCATATCTTTCAAGCCGGGATAGAAACGAATCAGGGCCTTGCGAAGCGCTTTATCCAGAGCATTCACCGGACCGTCCCCCAGGGCCGCCGTATGTACCTCGTCGCCCCCCGCCACAATCCTGATGGTGGCTTCAGCCTGGGGCGGTTCATTCATGCTGACTTTCTGGTTGATTACCCGAACCCCCTTCAGTTCAAAATAACGCCGCTGGACGCCAAGGGCTCGCCGCATCAAAAGCTCAAATGACGCCTCGGCCCCTTCATATTGAAACCCGTGGCTCTCCAACTCTTTCAGTTCCTTGAGAATGGTGGTAACCGCCGGGTCCTTGCCGTCAAGATTCAAACCGAACTGTCGGGCCTTATGCAGAACATTGCTGCGGCCGGATTGGTCGGAGATAAGAATGCGTCTGACATTTCCCACTTTTTCCGGTTCAATATGTTCATAGGTCAAGGGATTGCGTTTGACCGCACTGACGTGGATCCCCCCTTTGTGGGCAAAGGCCGCTCTGCCGACATACGGTTGATATTTATTGTGTCCCAGGTTAGCCAGTTCATCCACGAATCTGGAGGCCTCGCTCAATCGTGCCAGCCGACCGGCCGCTTCACAAGTATAGTTCATTTTTAGAACCAGGGCCGGAAGAATGGAGGTAAGGTTGGCGTTGCCGCATCTCTCGCCGTAACCGTTCATGGTGCCCTGCACATGTACGACGCCCATGGAAACCGCGATCAGGGAATTGGCCACGGCTGTTTCCGAATCGTTATGCGCGTGAATGCCCAGGGGAACGACGCGTCCCGTCGTTGCTATATGTTTTTGCACCGTCTCAATGATGGGCGGGATTTCGTGCGGCAGAGTGCCGCCGTTGGTGTCACACAGCACCAGGCATTCGGCGCCGCCGGTCACGGCCTTGTCAAGGGTGGCCAGGGCATATTCCCGATTATTTTTAAAACCGTCAAAAAAATGTTCCGCGTCGTAAAAAAGATTACGCACATGCGGTCGGAGATATTGCAGCGACTCTTCGATAATCAGCAGGTTATCCGCCAGAGAAATCCGTAAGGCGTCCTTCACATGAACATCCCAGGATTTGCCGAAGATTGTTATGGCGCTGGTCTTGGCGTCCAACAGCGCCCGCAGATTGGGGTCCTCCGCCACGGGATTATTGAAGTTCCGGGTGCTGCCAAAGGCGGCGACACGGCTGTGTCGCAGTTCATACTTGCCGATTTCTTTAAAGTATTCGACGGTCATGGGATTGGCGCCGGGCCAGCCGCCTTCGATAAAATCGATACCCAACTCATCCAGTTTCAGGGTTATCCTGATCTTGTCCTCGACCGAAATATTAAAATTCTCCGCCTGAGTTCCATCTCGCAAAGTGGTATCATAGATTGTCAGTTGTTTCGGCATGGTAATTTTACCGGCTGATTTTTTTTGTTCCATTAGTCTGCCAAGCCAAAAGCATCGTGCAGGGCCCGCACAGCCAATTCCGTATATTTTTCCTCAATAACGCAGGAAATTTTAATTTCCGAAGTGCTGATCATCTGAATATTTATGCCTTCGTCCGCCAGGGTCCGGAACATGGTCATCGCCACGCCGGAATGATTGCGCATACCTACGCCGACAATGGAAATTTTGACAATGTTCGGCGAGCCCGACACCTTCTCCGCCCCGACTCCTCTAGCGATTTCTTCCACCAGGGCCAAAGTCTTTTCATAATCACCCCGCGGCACGGTAAAGGTCATATCGGTCATTTCTCCGGCCCTGGTATTCTGGATAATCATATCCACGCTTATGCCCGCATCGGAAACCGGGGTAAAAATTTTAGAAGCTGTGCCGGGTTGATCCGGCAGCTTGCTGATCGTGATCCGCGCTTCATTTTTGCTGTATGTGATACCCGATACCAGCATTGACTCCATATGATTGTCCTCCTCAACCACCCATGTTCCCTCCTTTTCAGTAAAGGTAGAACGAACATGGAGGGGCACTTTGTATTTTTTGGCAAATCCGACCGATCTGATATCCAGTACCTTGGCGCCCAGACTGGCAAGTTCCAGCATCTCTTCATACGAGATGCGTTCAATCTTGCGGGCGGTTGAACAGATATGCGGATCAGTGGTAAACACACCTTCCACATCGGTATATATCTCGCACAAATCAGCTTGCAACGCCGCCGCCAGCGCCACGGCGGAGGTATCCGACCCCCCTCTCCCCAGCGTGGTGATGTCGTCTTCTTCAGTAACCCCCTGAAAGCCGGCGACCGTCACAATCCTGCCCGCCGCCAACTGTGCCCTGATCGGGGCCGTATCAATGGACTTGATCCGGGCCTTGGTGTGCATTTGATCGGTAAGTATTCTTGCCTGCCCGCCCAGAAAGGAAACAGCATCATATCCCGCCTCCTTGATCGCCATGGCAAAAAGAGAAACAGTTGCCTGCTCGCCGGTGGACAACAGAACATCCATCTCCCGCGGGTCCGGAAATTTCTGCACTTCATGGGCCATGGCCACGAGATTATTTGTTACTCCCGACATGGCCGACAGAACCACCACCACCTGATGGCCCTTTTTTTGATATGTCAGCACCCGCCGCGCCACGTTTCTGATTTTTTCCAAATCGCCGACGGATGTGCCGCCGAATTTCTGTACAATTAATGACATCTGTTAATATACTCCGATAATATACTCCGAGCTGGTTTGTCTCTTGCCAAAAAGCATCTTTTAAATTATCTATTGATCGACTCTATATACGCAAAAAGTTCATCAACTTATAAGAGCAACAATTTAAACCTAATTGCCAAAAAAGCAACACTGTTCTTTGGCGAATTGCTTTGATTTCATGAAACATTATAAATCACTTTCCGGTTTGACCATCAGTCTCACCTTCTGGATAATTCTTGTTTTAACGCTGCTGTCAGCCAACTCCGGACCAGGCAAAAGGACCACGGCGACCCGCAAAAAACCGGTGATGATCGCCGCTGCAACGGCGGCAGCGCCCTCCCCCGCCCGACCGGTCCCGGCCGTGATCTCCGAACGACCACCGTCGAAACCGCTTTATAAGGAAATCAAAGGAAAGCTGCGGCAGGACGAGAGTTTTGAAACAGCTCTTAAACGTCTCCACGTTTCCGGTAAGGTCCGGACTGAAATCATCAAGGCCTTTTCTTCTTGTCTCGACTATAAATGTCTGCGGGCGGGCGATCATTTCTCGATTATCCTGAATAAAGATAATGCACTCATCGATGCAACTTACGAATCAGACCCCTTGAATATCTACCGGGTTAACAAGACGGACAACGGTTTTGCCGGCGATAAACTGCCGATCCCCCTTGTCCGGCGGGTCGTCAAGCTGAATGGTGTTATAAAATCTTCACTTTTTGCCGCCTTTCTTGAATCAGGTGAAAATGACCGGCTTGCCCAGGCCTTTGCCGACATCTTTTCCTCAAAGTTTGATTTCAACACCGAACCCCGGAAAAACGACCGCTTCAGCCTGATTGTCGAAAAATATTATAAAGACGGAAAATTCGTCTGCTATGGCAAAATATTGATGGGCCGCTATGAGCCGCTGGATAATAACATAATGGCGGGTTTTTATTATGCGCCGGAGCATGGTCCCGGCGCCTATTTCAACCGCCGGGGCGAAGAGTTGCGAACCTCTTTTCTCCGCTCGCCGCTGCCCCTTGCCAGAGTCACCTCCCGATTTACGCTGCATCGCAGGCACCCGATATTCGGGGGGATAAGGCCACATCTCGGCGTGGACCTGGCGGCGCCGACCGGGACGCCGGTTATGGCGGCCTGCGACGGTAAGGTGAAATTCATGGGCAGAAACGGCGGCTTCGGCAATCAGGTAATCTTAAGCCATAATGGCGGCTATCACAGCCATTACGCGCATCTTTCCAGGTTCAAAAAAGGCCTGCATGTCGGCAGCCGCATCAAACAGAAGGATATCATCGGCTATGTCGGCGCAACCGGCTATGCAACCGGCCCCCATCTTGATTATCGCATCGATATAAACGGCGTGTTCAAGAACCCCTTTTCCCTTAAATTTAAACCACGCTCCGTGCTGAATGGGGTGGAACTGGAAAAATTTTCCCAGGTAATGACAAAACATGAAACGCTTATGGATCTTGAGGACAACAATCCGGTGTTGTCTGAAAACAACATCACGCTGCGACCTGAAGATAACATCTCAACCATGTAATTTCTTCCTTGTACCAGTCGGCGGGGCCTGATGCGCAAGGAGAACCGCAACAACGACAGAATCAGACCGCCCTTCAATATTGTTCTGGTTGAACCGGAAATTCCGCCTAATACCGGCAGCATTGCCAGATTGTGCGGGGCCACCGACACCATCCTGCATCTTGTCAAACCTCTTGGCTTCAGCACGGATGACCGCTATCTGAAGCGGGCCGGCCTGGATTACTGGAAGTTTGTAAAAATCGTTTACTGGGACAGTTTCGATATTTTTCTCCAGGCCCAAGATGAAAACAGGCTGTACTTTCTCAGCAAAAAGGTCAGCCGGCCATATACCGCGGTCCGGTTCGCGCCCGGCGATTTTATGATTTTCGGCAAGGAAACCAAAGGGCTGCCCCGTGAAATCATCCAATTATACCATGACCGCTGCTATGCCGTACCGATGAGCAACCCGAACATCCGAAGCCTGAACCTGGCCATGACCGCCGGCATCGTCCTCTACGAGGCAATACGGCAGCAGAGTTCAACCTTGATGTGTTCGTGAAAAATCGCAAATCATCATTTTCATTCCGGGCTTGACCCGGAATCCAGTAATTTCAATTCGTTCTGGATTCCGGCTTTCGCCGGAATGATGGCAAGAAAAGACTTTTTACTCCAACGAAAAGCCAAAACAGAGTGTTGAAATCAGACAGGGAAGATTTCATATCCATTACGGATATTGCCCGACACAAAAATCCGGAGGGTACCAAGGGTAGAGTAGAGCAGGGCGAAGAATAAAATTCATGAACGGCGAATGATTATATTTTGCCATAAAATCAAGCTGTTTCAGGGCAAAGATATGCGTACGTTTACCGGCAGTTTTATAGGGAAAGGGCATTCCCGGGGGAGAGTTACCTCAATATCCAGCACCTTGTAATCAATAATTTTCGAAGGGTCCGAGGGAATGAGTTGTTTCGGCCCCATCTGCTGCTTGATATCGATCACCCGGCCGGCGAATTCCCGGTTGGGAAAGCCGTCCGCCGAAATGACGGCCTGCTGGCCCAGCCTTATTTTGCCGATGTCGGTTTCGTCGATTTCCACCCGCACATAACGGTCAGCCGGGGTACTGATATCCAGCACCGGCATGCCGATATCAAGTGCCTCGCCCTCTTCGCGATGTTTTCTTGTAATTACCCCGTCATACGGGGCGACAAGACGGGCGTTGTCCAGCATCGCCGCGGCCGAGGCCACCTTTGCCTTGGCCAGCGCCAATTTACGGGTCAGTACCGTGATCGTTTCTTTTCTGGCGCCGGCCCGCAGAAGATCACGACTTTGCCGGGCGGCGTTACGGGCCGCTTCCGCCTGTTCAAGTGCAAGCCGGGCGCCTTCCCAATCGCTTTTCGGCAACACGCCCTGTAAATAAAGGTCGTCAAAGCGGTCCCAGTCAAGCTGACTTTTGACATACAAGGCCTGCGCCGCCTTGTAATGTTCTTCCGCCGCGGCGATTTCCTGCCGGCGATAACCGGCCAGGGCCTCCAGGCGGGCGGCCTCGGCGACCTTGACACCGGCCTTGGCTTCCGCCAGTTGCGCCGCAAGTTCGCGGGCCTCAAAAAGGGCCAGCAACTGCCCTTTCTTGACCTGTTCGCCTTCCTTTACCAGAATCTTTTCAAGCTTGCCGGGAAATTTCGCGCTCAAGGTTGAATGCCGGCGGGCCTCAATAATACCATAGGCATAGACGGAAACAAGCGGACCGCTTTCAGAACCGCCGTTATTATCATTCCCAACACCGGACGGACCGGAAGACGAACGACAGCCTGCCGTCAGTCCGGCCAGCGATAGAAAGAACATCAGGTATATCACTTTTCTGTAGCCGTAAGCCTTCCTCTTAATTTTCATACAGTTTCCCGTCCTCCATTGATAACACTTTATCGACATGATCCAGCATGCGCATATCGTGACTGACCACCACAACGGTTTTGCTTTTCTCGCCGGCCAACTCGGCAAGCAGATCTATGATCTTGAGACCGGTTGTAGAGTCAAGATTGGCAGTGGGTTCATCCGCCAGGATAACAGGGGCGTTGGTGACAATAGCCCTGGCAATGGAAACCCGCTGTTTTTCGCCCCCGGAAAGGTCGCGGGGATAAAAATGGAGCCGGGCCTCAAGACCAACACGCGCAAGAGCCGCCGTGGCCAATGATAACGCCTCGGTTTTTCGGACCTTGTTAAGTTGCAAGGAAAGCAGGACATTATCCAGAGCGGTCAGGGAGGAAAACAGATTAAAAGACTGAAAGATAAAGCCGATATGCGAACGACGCAGGGCCGGCAGAAGTCTTTCATCATAATTGGTCACATTTTCACCGGCAAATTCCACCCTGCCGGCGGACGGTTTCAAAATCAGACCCAGAATGGAAAGCAAGGTCGTCTTACCGCTGCCCGACGGCCCCATGATTGCGGTCACTGTCCCGGCCGTAAAGGCCGCGCTTGCATTGTTTACCGCTACCACTCGACTCGCGCGGCTCTCATAGACCTTGCTCACCCCCGCGATCCGCAGCATCGATCTATTCACGCCCTGAACACCTCCATGGGATCAACCTGCATGGCCTTATGCACCGAGATCAGCGAGGCGGCTACACAGGTAATCAGGGTGACCAATAGATCGCCGGTAAAAAGCTGCCAGGGCTGGACAATAATCTGGCCGGTCCCCCGATAAAGATAAACAACAACATAATTGATAACCAGGCCGATGCAATAGCCCATAATGCCACTCAATAATGCCTGTTTCAGGATAATACCGTAAACGGTCCGGTTTTCGGCGCCCAGGGCCTTAAGGGTGCCGAACTCCCGCAGATGTTCAATGGTGGCGCTGTATATCGTCTGACTGACAATCACGGCGCCGACGATAAGGCCCATGATAATGGTAAAGCCGAATCCCACCCCCATGCCGGTGTTCAAGGTCCAATATTTTCGGGTAACCCAGGAAAATTCCGCACTGGTATAAACATCCTCCAGGTCCATCACCTGCCGGAGACGATTCGCGACCTTTTTGACATCTGCCCCGGCGGTTGTCTTTACCACCAGAAAGACGGTCTGCCCCGCCATCCACGGGTTAAGGGTCTGGGCGGTCTTGTAAGAGGTAAACAAGATAGGCGCCGTGGTAATCCGCTTGGCGCCCCGGCATATGCCCACCACCCTGACTTTTTTATTGTAAATCTCCCGGTTGTCACCGATCCGCATTTCACCGAGCTTGGGAAAACTTGACACATCGGCAATAACGCCGCGGGGATATTTAACATCATGGATATCGCCCGCCACCATTTCCCAGGGCCCGCCGATGCCGCTTTCCGGATCAAAACCGACCAGTTCCACGTTCTCGCTGCCGCCGCCCTCAAGTTTCATTAGAGACCAGACCAGAATCATTTTTTTGACCCGGGCCACGCCGGCAACGCCTTTTGCCTTGTTTTCACGATGTTCCGGAAAAGGCAACGAAAAATCAAAGTTGCTGTTATTGCGGGCCGTAATCCAGATATCAGCGTCCGTGTGTTCGATGATGCTGGCCGTATTGTGCATCATGCCGAGATAGACTCCCATCTGCACGAGAATCAACACCACGGAAAAAGCAATGCCGACCAGCGTAATGCTCAACCGGATTTTATCATGAAAAAGATTCTTGCGCGCGACAGCGACAGGATAAGACACGATTTATCTTAGCAGGCAATTAATTATCTCTTGTTTTCATTATCCTGAAAACCCCTAGCATCCGATACAAAAAGCCGATCAGCAGAACAACACTGATGAGGATTATAAGGTTTGAGGCGAAAAAGGTCATGATAAAATAGAACGGATTTTTCAGTTCATACGCCGCGAAAAGCAGGTTGATACCGAAAAACAGAAAAAAGCAGGCCACCAATGACAACAGCGCCTGCAGCAGCCACCATAATTTACCGGACATACACACACCCCTTTTCAGCGACGCCAAGACGTCGCCGGCAAAACGGCCTATCATCAATTGCCGTCAATCGTTCGATCATACAGCCCGGCCCAGGGCCGCCTTACTTTCTAACAGAAATTCCCCGTTATCCTATCGTATTGGCGATAAAATTGCTATTAAATCAAGAAAACGACATCCCGCAATACTGTTGATCTTGGCGCTGCCCACTGACTGGCCAAACACCATAAATAATCGTGGCCCGCCCTCCCGACGCCGCCCATATAACCAGACCCTTTGCGATTAATTATCACGAGAATGATTTAATCTTTTTAGTGGTAGCCGGAATAATTTTGTAATATGTTTTGTCACCGTGCAAGACTTGCAAAAAAATACACTTTGGTAGAAACAACAAAAAAACAGGCAAACACAATGCAAAATAAATCGTTGCTCTCTAACAAAAACATACCAAGCAATGAACGGCTCATTTTTGCCCTGGACGTTTCCAGTACTGAAGAGGCGACGGAACTTATCAATCAGCTTGGCGATAGCGTTATGTTCTATAAAATCGGCTTGCAGCTTTTTATGGCCGGGGGCTATTTCGAGCTGATACGGGAATTGGTTAAACAAGGGAAAAAGGTGTTCGTTGACCTGAAATTTTTCGATGTCCCCCAAACGGTACAGTCCGCAGTCTCCCAACTGAAAAAATATGGCGCCTCCTTTGCCTCTGTTCATGGGAACGATGCTATTCTTAAAGCCGCTGTTAAAGAAAAAAACGGCCTGAAGATACTTGCCGTAACAGTATTGACAAGCCTCGATCAGGCAGACATTGAAGATTTGGGTTTCAGGGCCGACATAAAAGACGTTGTCAGGTCCCGGGCCAGACGAGCCCTGGAAATAGGATGTGACGGTGTTATCTCTTCCGGGCTTGAAGCTCCGGACATCAGAAGCGACCTCGGGGACAGATTTATTGTTGTTACGCCCGGCATTAGGCCGGTAAAAAATATAGACGACCAAAAACGAACCGTTGATGTTGAAGAGGCCTTTTATAACGGAGCGGATTATATCGTCGTCGGCAGACCAATTAAGGATCACCAAGGATTCAATAGCCCCAAAGAGGCTGCTGAAAGTATTCAGAACAGAATAAAATCTATTTTTAACCAATAATTGATGTATTCCATATTTTTCCCCGCTTAAGACTTCAATTAGACGCCGCTATCCAAGGATAATTTTTAAATCCTCAGCCGGGGTGGAAATTGGTTTGATGTCAAAATTTTTAACCAGGACATCAAGCACATTGGGAGTAATAAAAGCCGGCAGACTGGGTCCCAGGCGAATATCCTTAATACCTAAATGAAGCAAGGTAAGCAGAATTGCCACGGCTTTTTGCTCATACCAAGACAAAATAAAGGAAAGCGGCAGATCGTTTACTCCACAGTCAAAGGCATTGGCTAGGGCTACAGCTATTTGAACGGCCGAATAGGCGTCATTACACTGCCCCACGTCAAGAAGCCGGGGGATCCCGCCGATGTCACCAAGCTGTTTGTCGAAGAAACGGAACTTACCGCAGGCCAGAGTAAGAATCATGCAGTCCTTAGGCACCTGCTCAACAAATTCGGTGTAATAATTACGGCCGGGTTTGGCGCCGTCACAGCCGCCCACCAGGAAAAAATGACGGATATCCTTGTTCTTTACAGCCGCGACAACCTTGTCCGCCACCGATAAAACGGTATTTCTGGCGAAACCGGCCATTACCGCACCCTTGTCCGTATCTTCCG